>CAYONK010000105.1:0-10045 GCA_964405285.1 uncultured Ardenticatenaceae bacterium | reverse complement strand
CCCCCTCTCCCTTTGGGAGAGGGGGCAGGCTCCCTCCCCCTCCGGGGGAGGGCCGGGGTGGGGGAACCAACCATTTGAGGAGAGAAAGATGTCCACGCGCAAGAAAGTGACTTTGACGACTTTATTCAAGAAGGTGGCCGACGGCGAGCAAATCACCTGGCTGACCGGCTACGATTATCCGACGGCCCATTTTCAGGACCAGGCGGGCATTGACATGATCCTGGTGGGCGACAGCCTGGGCATGACGATGCTGGGCTATGACAGCACTCTGCCGGTGACGATGGACGACATGATCCGGCACACCGGGGCGGTGCGGCGGGGCGCGCCGAACGCTTTTGTCATCGGCGATATGCCTTATATGAGCTACCAACCGAGCGTGGAAACGGCCGTTCGCAACGCCGGTCGCTTCATGGCCGAAACAGGCTGCGACGCCGTCAAACTCGAAGGGGGCCGCGAGATGGCCGACCGGATCGCCGGCATCGTCGCCGCCGGTATCCCGGCCATCGGCCACCTGGGGCTGACGCCGCAAAGCGCCAGCGCCCTGGGCGGCTTCCGCTTGCAAGGCAAAAGCGCCCTCCAGGCCAAGAAAATCGCCGACGACGCCAAAGCGCTAGAGCAGGCCGGGGCCTTCATGATCCTGCTGGAACTCGTCCCCGACCGGCTCTGCCAATACATCACCGAACAGGCGGAAAACTGCATCATCATGAGCCTGGGGTCTGGGCCACACGCCCACGGCCAATTGCTCATCTACCACGACCTGTTCGGCCTCTACCCCAAATTCACCCCGCGCATGGCCAAGGTCTACGGCAACGCCGGAGAGGTCATCCTGAACGGCGTCAAGCAGTACGTGGCCGAGGTGAGCAGCGGCCAATTCCCCCAACCGGAAAACTACTTCGGCATGAAGGACGAGGAGTATGACGAGTTGGTGCAGATGATGAAGTTTTAGAGATTGGAGGCTAGAGATTGGAGATTAGAGATTAGAGATTGGAGACCAGACAATCTCCAATCTCCAATCTCCCTTCCCCAGGGAGCGAAAGATGGACGACGATTTACGCGAGCGATTACGGATTTCGCCGGAGCGGTTAGAGGCGATTAACGCGGTGTTGTTGAACCCCGACATGCGGGTGATTGATGATTTTCTGGCGGTGGTAGCGAAGTATGGCACGCCGGAGGAGATTAACGACAAAGCAGACGCGGCGCGAGCCATGCCCGCTCTGCGCGCAAAAGTGGCCGCCACCCACCCCGAATACCTGGCCGACCTCGATTGGCTGGAGGAGCAGCGGGACAACGGGGTCTTCATCAGCGTGGCCGATTATCGGCGCAAGGTGTTGGGTGCAAAGGCAGACCAGATGACCTTTGCCGATGAGTTTGCGGTGACGTTGGAGGTGAGCGCGGCGCAGTATTTCCCCTGGCTGATAACGGCCGTTCGCCGCGCCATCGCCAATCAAGACCTGTTACCCGGCCGTTTCATCCGCGTCCGCAAAATGAAAGAGCAAGAAGCGGATGGCGACCTGGCCGCCTTCGCCGCCGCCATGCAGATCATCGGGGCCAGCTACGTGGAAACGCTGGACACCAAAGGGACCGACGGCTCCAACATCCACCTCAACGGCCCGGCCACCATCACCGGCTACTTCGGCGGCATCGGCCAGCCCAACACCCACGCCCTCAAATGGCTGGACGAATTCCTCTACTACTACACCAATTATGGCCTGCGCCAGGTCCTCAACATCAACCCCGGCACGGTGCTGCTCGGCTACCTGCTGCACCGCCTCGGCGTGGACAACGAGTTCAAAATCTCTGTCTTCATGGGCAACGACAACCCCTATGCCGCCCTCTGGACCTTGCTGGCGGCAAAATTGTTCTCCCGCGACGATGGCACGTCACCGCTCATCGGCTTCAATTGGGGCAACTCAATTAACAATGAGAGCATGGAGATCACCGCCCAATTCCGCAAAGAATTGGGGTTTGAGGAGGTGGTGCGCTTCGAGCATCATATCACCGAGACGTGGAAGAGCATTGTGCGCCAGCCCTACAACCGGCGCGATGAACTGGTGGAACTGGCCGACCACGTCGCCAACATCTCCGCCAAGCACGAAGGGGGCGACCCGGAGATTGACCAGGCCCGCGAACACCCATCCGACATCCTCGACTATTTCCGCGACAAGACGGAGATCATCGAAACGGGGGATTGGGCGCACCTGGAGCAAAATTTCCTGGACAAGCTAGACGCCACCAGCCGCACGGCCTGGGCGCTGACGGAGCATGGCCTTTCCTTCATCGCCGCCCAGAATCTGCACTGAACGCCGCAAGACCCGAAGGGTTTGAGAAACCCTTCGGGTCTCACAGTCTATGAGAAGTTCTTGACATCTGTATTACGATGTAATACGCTTCAAAGTGACAGAGATGGAAAGAAACCAGATTCGCATCATCAAACTGTTATGGGATGGCTGGAATGTTACCCATATCGCCCGCCATCAAGTCACCCCAGAGGAAGTTGAGTTGTCATTAAGCGACAGAAATGCTGTCTTTCTTAAAGCAAAACAGGGGCGAATCATGGTATTGGGTCGCGCAGAAACGCGGTTAATAGCAACCGTTTTGAACGAACAAGAAATGAACGGGGTTTATTACGTGATTACCGCGCGAGACATGTCTAAGAAAGAACGCGCATTCTATCGTGAACGCGGAGAGTTAAGCAATGGAACGTGAAGGAATACCAACTTTCAAGACAATTCAAGAGGAGGCGGCTTTTTGGGACACCCATGATATAGCCGATTATCTGGACGAGTTGGAAGTGGTTAACGGCGGTTACCAGCCCCCCACCAACGAAACAAAAACCGTCATGACCATTCGCGTGGCTCCTTCGTTAAAAGAGCAAATCGAAGCGATTGCCCACAGCTACGACATACCGGTCTCATCACTGGTGAGGATGTGGATCGTGGAAAAGATTCGCTTGCTCCACGACGAAAACAGATGACTCTCTCTTGCCTTCACAACCCCAGGCCCCAGGTGTATTCCAGATTGCCGTAGCCTTGCCCCATCGTCTCCTGGCTGATGGTTCGGCCGCTCACCCGCCCATTCAACCCCTCCATCTTGAACATATATTCGTTGTAGTTCCAATGGGAGCGCAGCCAGCCGCCTAAGAGGGGACGGTCCAGGCTCATGTTGGCGTGGCCATAGGTTGCGGCGCGAAAATTGATGTAATCGCCCTGCGGATTAGACACCTGCACCTCAAATTGGGGATATGGGTCACCCAAACGCGGGGTGACGCTGGCCCGATTGAAGAGGATTTGCGCCGACGCGCCCGGCCAATCCCAAAAGGCGGCGCCGGAGATGGCAACGGCCGTTCTCTCCCGCCGCTCGTCCTCAAAAAACCGATATCCCCGGCGCAGTAAATTCAACCCCACATACGGCACATAGGCGGAAAACAGGCTGCCATCCGGGAACAAGGCCCAAATCCATTTCCAGGGAAAGGTGGGCACGTTGAGGCAGACGCGCTGGAAATAGCCCAATCCCTCCAGCCGCTCCCGGCCGGTCGGCAGATCAAACTCCCCGGCGAAATTCATCCGCCGCCAGGCAATAAAGTGGGTTCCGCCGAGCGGAGTATCCAGGTTGATGGATTCGTGGGGCGAGTTGTGCAGGCAGTCCAGGTCGCCCCAGGCGTGGAAATGGGCGCTGCCCCTCTGCCCCCGGATGCGGGTTTCGATAGACAACGGCCGTTCCCCCAGTTTCATCTCCAACCCAATCCCCGCCGCGTCGTAACTGCGTAAGAACTGGCCCGGGGCGGAGAGTTGGGTAACGGCCGTTGTCTTTAAATAATCCTCATGCACCCGCTCCCCGTCGCAGTACCAGCCGACCGACATCGCGGGAAAGTGATCCTGGCCGTTGGGAAACGGCCGCGCCAAATCCAATCCCGGCAACCATTGTTCATTAATCCGAATCTGCTTTCCGGCCCGCGTCGCCAGGGCACACATCAACTGGCGCGGCCCATACCCCTTCTCGCCTTTGGGAAACAGCAAAAAGAACCACCAACTCGATGAGGTACGCTTCTGCATCTGCGGCATCTGCGACCAGATCAGATCATAGACGCGCTGATGTTCAGCGGGGGTTTTGTAGGGGGAAAACTCGTCCATGTGCCCTCCGGAAAAGAGATTAGAGATTAGAGATTGGGCAATCTCTAATCTCCAATCTCGTCATTTTATCGGCTTCGCTGGCGGCGGCCAGCCGGGTAATCATACCAGAAAAGATGGGGCCATGAAACGGATAAAGGGCGTACCAGTAAAGCAAGCCGGACAGCCCTTTGGGGGCGAAAAAAGCAGTTTGCGTCAGACGGGTTCGCTTGGGATCCAACGGCTCCGCCTCAAATTGCAGCCAGGCGCGGCCGGGCACTTTCATCTCCGCCCGCAGTCGCAGCAGCCGGTCCGGGCGCACTTCTTCCACCCGCCAGAAATCGAGCGCGTCCCCCACGCGCAGTTCGTCGGGGTCGCGCCGGCCGCGGCGGAAGCCCACGCCACCCACCAACCGGTCGGCGATACCCCGCAGCCGCCACGCCCAGTTGAAGTTCGGCCAGCCCCGGTCGCCGCCCAGCCGGCTAAACGCCTGGAAAACGGCAGAAGCCGGGGCTTCCACCACCCGCTGTCGCCGCTCGATCATCATGCCCTCTTGCATGGTGAAACGCGCCGGGACCACATCCTGCTGGCTGCTGAAGAGGGCGTCGCTCCAGGAGGTTTCTACCTCTCTGGCTTCTAAACGGGCGAGGGCGAGGTGAACGGCCGTTTCATACGTCAGCGGCTCCACCTGAGGAAACAACTCAAGCGCTTTCCTGTCGCCCACCACCACCTCATTCCGCAGCCCCTCAATCAAGGGGCGGGCGATAGACGCCGGAATCGGCGTCAGCCAATGGACCCAATGGGAAGAGATGCGCGGCGAAAGAATCGGCACGGGAATCAGCCAACGGCGCAGCCCACGCACCCGCGCATACCCCATCACCATCTCGCTGTAACTCAGCACATCCGCGCCGCCGATTTCGATGATTTCTCCCGCGCTTTCCGGCGTGTCCAGGCAGGCGACCAGGTATTGCAGCGCATTGCGGATGCCGATAGGCTGCACCTTCGTATACAGCCAGCGCGGCCCGATCATCACCGGCAGCCGCTCCGCCAGATAACGGATCATCTCAAAAGAGATGCTGCCGGAGCCGACGATCACGGCGGCGCGAAACTCCGTCACCGGCACGCCCGATTCGCGCAGCGCCGCGCCTGTCTCCTGGCGCGAGCGCAAATGGGGCGACAACTCCGTCGTCCCATCGCCCAATCCGCCCAGGTAGATGATCCGCTTCACCCCGGCCGCTTTGGCCGCCTGACCAAAGTTGCGCGCCGCCAGCAAATCTCGCTCGTGAAAGTCGTGGCTGCCACTCATCGAGTGGATGAGATAGTAGGCCGCGTCCACTCCGGCCATCGCCGCCGCCAGACTGTCGGGCTGCAATACGTCCCCCTGGACAACTTCGACATCAGTCAGCCAGGGCCTCCCTTGCAGCCGGGCGGGGTCGCGGACCAGCAGGCGCGCAGTATAGCCCGCCTCTAACAACAGCGGGACCAACCGACCGCCGATGTACCCCGTCGCCCCAGTGATCAATAGACGATTTGGAGATTGGCAATTGACAATTGACGATTGACGATTGACGATTTCACTCATCTCCATTCTCCATTCCGCTCAACCGTTCGCACAAAGCCCACAACGCCTGCCGCTCGGCGGCTGAGGTATGGGTGGAGAGGTAGAATTTATCGGCGGGGCGGGGGCGGCGGTCGAACCAGAATTGGCCGCTGACCCCGGCCAGACGGGGCGCGGCGGCCAGCCAGACGATGGTATCCGCCCCCTGCTCCGGCGAGCGCAGGCCGAGGCGCATCAGTTTGCGGAAGGTGGGCAGGGAGGTTTGCACGCCGGGAGTGTCGGCCCAGCCGGGGTGCATGGCGTTGCTGGCGATGCCTTGCTCTTGCCAGCGTTCGGCCATCATCCGGCTGAGGAGGACCTGGGCGCGTTTGGTCTGGGCGTAGGCGATGGTCCCATTAAATGGCTCAGGCGGGTTTTGCAGGGCGTCCAGGTCTAATTTTTGCGTGTACATGCCGCCGGAGGAGACCCAGATGAGCCGCGCCGGGGCGCTTTTTTCCAACAGTGGCCGCAGCAGGTGGGAGAGTAGGAAGGGGCCGATGAGGTTGGTCGCCAGGGTAAGCTCCAATCCATTTGTGGCAGTGCGGCGCTCTGGCAGGAGGACGCTGGCGTTGTGGATGAGGATGTCCAGCCGGTTGGTTTGTTGTTGGAAGTGGGCGGCGAATTGGGCAACGGCCGTTCTCTCGCTCACGTCCAATTCCAACCCATAGACCTGTGGGTTGTTGGTGCGGGCGCGGATGTGGGAAACGGCCGTTTCATTCCGCGCCCGACTCCGCGCCGCGACGTACACCGTCGCCCCCAGACCCGCCAATCGCTCCGCCGCCGCCAGCCCCAACCCCGCATTGCCGCCAGTGATCAGGCAGACCTGACCCATCAGGTCTACATCCAGGTCCGCCTTGTCCCAGGTCAACGAACGCAAAGCATAACCCGGCCAGGTATAGCTGGGCAAAATCAGTTCGTCGAGTAGATTGTCGAGGGCAGAGAGCATGGCAGGGAGGCAGGGGGAGGGGGGCAGGGGAGATAGGGAGCGGGGGAGGAGCGTTCTTCTCCCCTGCTCCCCTGCTCAAAATCAGGTAGCGACCGCCTGATAAGTAAACGGCTCCAGATACGCCTCGTAGCCGCCTTCGATGCCTTTGACAATGACGCTGATAGCGTCGTGGGAGTGGAGCGACTCTTTGTGCGAGGCAAAGACGCGGAAATCGGCGATGCGCTCGTCGCTGTCCAGCCCTTCGTAGAGCAGGCGCACGGCGTCTTCGACGAATTTCAGGTTGGCGGCGTTCAGTTCGGCGAACGCCTGCTCATCTTCCCGCTTGACGATGACCTGCGTCTCCGTTTGCAGCGTCTCGCGGGCGATGTCCACCAAATCCTCAATCCAGAAGTCGCCATCATACTCCACCGAGATTTTGGCAACGGAGCGTTGGCTGTGCGGCACGGCCGCCACACCCCGGAAAAGGTTGGCGTGGACGCTCAACTCATAGCTGCAGGGGCAAGCGGAAGAGTAGACAAAATCCAGGTGGATGTATTGGCGCAAGCCCTTATCCGGCGTGACGACTGTTTCCAGGACGACCGGGTAGTATTGATAACCGGCCAGGCCGCTGCGCAGGCTGTTTTGCAGCAGCGGATAGTCGAAAGCGACGGCGATACGGGCGCTGGAGCTTTCCAGGTTCTCCAGGTAGCTGGCGACCACCTGCTGCAAGGTGCGCGGGTTGAGTTCGCTCTCGTCGTATTCGTAGAAGGTGCGCATGATCCGGCTCATGTTGATGCCCTTTTTGTAGGCGTCGAGGGAGACTGTGCCGGTGACGGAGGCGTGGATTTGCATCGGTGCGCCGTCGCGGGTGGCGACTTTCATCGGGATTTTGAAGTTGTGGATGCCGACGTGTTGGATGGCGACGTTGGCCCCGCGATTTTTGTCGGTGTTCTGCATGTCGGGCAGAGTGGCTTTGTAGGCGGGCGTGACCATGAAGTCGCGGTCGTATTGTTGGCGCAGTTCTTTGACCAGGCGGGTGTCGGCGACGGAGTCGGGCGGCTCGATAACGGCCGTTTGCGCCACCTTGTGTGTGCCATTGCCATTTTTATGTTGACCATTGCCAGGGCGATAACGGCCGTTTTGGTGCGCGGCCGAAGTGTGAGTACGGATATCGTTGTACATGTTTACTCTCCTAAAACAAATTGAGTCTGGTGATTAGTCGGTTGCTGGTATCGGTGGATTGCAAAGCAGGGCTGATGCCCTGTAGCAGCTTGCATCAGGGACAAAGGTTCATTATGCAATTTATCTGACGCAGTCAGGACTTTTTTGCTTACCCTTTCAGCAAATACTCAGAGAAGCGCCGGTCCGTATTCTGTATACGGTTTACGGTTCACGGCTCACCGGACAGAGGCACTACTGGCGGCTACGCCACCAAAGACCCGGCAAACGGCGCACCTTTCCCCAAGTGCTGATGAAAGCGCGCCGGTTGAACACATCATAATCATTCGCCTCGATCGCTTCCAAAATTGCCTGATAAAGACCGGCGGCGGCAGCGATAGCAAAACGGCCGTCGTGGTGCAGCATCCGAATCCCCGGCCACGCTTCTTTATAGAGCTGACGGTTGCGGGCGATTTGGAAGCGCATGAAGGTGCGCCACGCCTCGTCTACCACACCGGCGGCGATATTGGCCTCGCTCAGGCCAAACGCAGCCAGCTCTTCTTGGGGCAGATAAAGCCGGCCACGCCGCCAATCTTCGCCCACATCCCGCAGGATGTTGGTCAGTTGCAGCGCCAGACCCAGCTTGATGGCGTAGGGGACGGCATCTGCCCCACTGAAACCGATGATGTGCATGCTCATCAGGCCCACGGTCGAGGCCACCCCATAGCTGTAAGTGGCCAGGTCTTCAAAGGTTTCATAACGATCTTGGACCAGGTCACGGGAAACACCTTCCACCAGTTGCTCGGCATAACGCGCCGGAATCTGGTAGCGCTGCCGGGTGTCGGCCCAGGCGACGGCCGCTAAATTGTCGGCCGGTGGGTGGCTGGCAAAGGCCATTTGCTGCCATTGGGCCAGGTTGTCCACCACATCTCCGCTCTGGCAATCCACAATATCGTCGGTGATACGGCAAAAAGCGTACAGCGCCCGCGCCGCCTGTTTTTTTCCTTCTGGCAATAACGCTGAGGCCATATGGAAAGAGCGACTGTGAACGGCCGTTACAGCTTCACTATGAGCGTAGGCCTGGCGCAGCAAGGCATTGTCGGCGATTGGTGTTTCGGCAACGGCCGTTGCGCCCGACCGGGCTTCCCCGGCCAACGACAGCAAACGACTTTCCCAGGTGTGCGGTTGCGCTATCATCACTCATTCTCCTCATGTTATCCTCAGATCGGCATGTTTTCTGCCAGTCTTCAGGGATTTAATCAAGCGGGTTTTTACCAATACCTGCACAGCTTAACAGAATGCACCACTTTTGTCAAGTTATTATTTGTGCAAATACTTGACAATTTCTCTATTACGTGTTAATCTTACGTTAACTTGAATAATTTATTTGTCGCATCTACAGATTTTTACATTGCGACACGCTCAAATCTATTAGCGCACTCACTGGCGTTACGAGGAACCAAGATGATGAGTTTCAATAGAACACCGACGTACAACTTAAAAGCTGTGATTCAAGAAACTGACATCAAGCCAGACACCTTGCGCGCCTGGGAACGTCGTTATGGTTTACCGAAACCGAAGCGTACCCAGGGTAAGCACCGGCTTTATTCGGAACATGACATCGCAGTCATCAAATGGCTGTTGCAACGGCAGCAAGAAGGCTTGAGTATCAGCAAGGCGGTACGACTGTGGCACAACATGGAGGAAAATGGACAAAATCCCCTCGATGACATGCCCCCACCACTGACCGTTCACAGCCCACAAGAAAATAGTATCACAGTCACAACGGCCGTTCAACCGACCGGCTCCACCATTACCGATTTACGCCAGGGTTGGATCAACGCCTGCCTCAACTTCAACGAGGCCGCCGCCGAAAATATCCTCACCCAGGCGTTCGCCCTCTACCCGGCCGACATGGTCTGCCTGGAGTTGCTGCAAAAGAGCCTGGCCCACATCGGCGAGATGTGGTACCGCAACGAAGCGACCGTGCAACAAGAGCATTTCGCCTCCGCCCTGGCGATGCGCCGCCTGAACACCCTGGTAACGGCCGCGCCGCAGCCCAATCGCCCCGGCAAAATCATCGTCGCCTGCCCGGCCCACGAACACCACGTCTTCGCTCCGCTCTTCCTTACATTAATGCTGCGGCATCGCGGCTGGGAGACCATCTACCTGGGCGAGAATGTGCCGCGTGAATACCTGGAAGAGACCATCGCCTCCACCCGGCCGGACCTGATTATCATGACGGCGCAACAACTCCAC
>CAYONK010000104.1:0-10050 GCA_964405285.1 uncultured Ardenticatenaceae bacterium | reverse complement strand
GTATGATTTCTGGAGCCAGGAAGCGATTGTGCGCGGGCAAAACTTCACGGGTTGGAACAGCCGCCGCTCAAGCGAGGCATTAGAGCAAGCGCGGCAGATTTGGGGTATGGCTGAGCGACGGCCGTTATACGACACCTTCCTGCGTTTCTTCGACCAGGATTTACCCGCCCTCACCTTGTACCAGGACGTCTACACCTACGCCCTTAGCTCAGCGGTCAACGAGGCAGAAATTGGCTTGATCAGCCGTCCACGCGACCGTTATAAAACCCTGGCCGACTGGTATCTGCTCTTCCGCGACGTGACGGTTGCCTGCCCTCCAGAGGCAACAACGACCGAATAGCTGCCTACGCATTTCCCTGAATGTTGGCTATAATCGGCAGCCTGAACGGCAACATATAAAGATGCTCGGCGCTTCCGCGCCGCGAACCGAAGGCCCAAACAGCCCTGTTTGGGCAGCAAACGATACGCTCGTTTGCTAGAGGAGAAACTCAGATGATAGCTGGATGGGAATGGGTCATCATTTTGGTGATCGTGATATTGGTGTTTGGCGTGGGCCGCATCAGCAAATTAGGCAGCGAGATGGGCAGGGGGATTCGCGCTTTTCGTGAGGGTTTGCAGGAAGGCAAAGGCAACCAGAACCAGGAGAAGGGCGACGCCGAGAACGATGGCGATACGAAAGCGAACGGCGTCTGATTCTGGCGCGAGATGCTGCTGCCCCAGCGGCACAACTGCAATTTGGTGAATTGATCTCATGGATAGCTTTTTTGGCATCGGCCCGCTCGAACTGCTGGTGATTTTGCTGTTGGCGGGCATTTTGCTCGGTCCTCAGCGCATCCGCCACGTGGCAAAATGGCTGGGCAGGACAACGGCCCAGTTGCAGGCTGTGGCCCGGACATTTACCCGCCAGCTAAATGCAGAATTGGACGCGGTTGACGGTGGTGGCGAGCTGCGGGCTACGATGGATGAATTGAAAGATTTGCGCCGCCAGGTGGCTGAATTGAAACGAGAGGTGACTTCTGTGGCGGAACGGCCGTTAAAGGAAAGTTCCGAGGTCATGCGCGAAACCCGAGACGCCTTCTCCGGACGCAATTTAACCGAGAACTCCATTCAACCGCCCAAGCCCACAGGCGCGCCGCAAGATAAGACGGCCGCGACCTCTGAGCCGCAACCATTACCGACACCGCTTCACGTACCGGACGACCCCGACGCATGAGTGACCTGGACGAACGAGAAGGCTTCGCAGAGCAATCGCTGCTTGAGCATCTAAATGAACTGCGAATTCGGGCCACCTGGGCCTTAGGAGCGCTGGTCATCGGCACGGTGTTTAGTTTCATCTTCGCCCGGCGAATCCTGCTCCTTTTGCTGTCGCCATATGACGCCCAATTGCAGATACTACGCCCAACGGAAGGGATCGAAACCTTCTTCAAGGTAGCGCTGGTATCCGGCGTTATCCTGGCGATGCCTTTAATGTTGTATCAGTTCTGGTTGTTTATTTCGCCAGGGCTGACGCGGCGAGAGCGCCGCTACGTCTACATCTTCATCCCTGCGGCCACTGGTTTATTTTTACTGGGCGTCGCCTTTGCCTGGTTTGTGCTGACGCCAGCGGCAGTGGGCTTTCTCTCCACGTTTATGCCAGAAGTGTTTGTGACAGAGTGGACGAGCCGCGAATACATCGGGTTTATCCTGGCGATGTTGTTCTGGCTTGGCGCAAGTTTTCAGATGCCGATCATCGTCTACATTCTCTCGTGGGTGGGGTTGTTGAATGGCAAGGTGATGTTAGAGCAATGGCGGTTCGCCGTGGTAGGGGTGGCGGTATTGGCGGCGGCGATCACCCCCTCGATTGACCCGGTGACGATGATGCTGACAATGGCTCCATTGTTGATTCTGTATTTTCTCAGCATTGGTCTGGCGTTTCTCGGTTATCGCCGTTTCGAGCGTTCGATGGCGATAGATGGGGAATAGCGTTTGACAGGGAAACGGCCGTTTGCTAGAATCCCTCCCATCAATAATACAGGTCGCGCCCCGTTCGTCTAGCGGCCTAGGACGTAGCCCTCTCAAGGCTAAAACAGGGGTTCGAGTCCCCTACGGGGCATCCCAAAGCCACCCATCAGTCTGACGACTAGGGTGGCTTTTGTTTTAATTGACTTTTCAGTTGCCTGATAAACGTGTCGATTTGCTGAAGCTCACTGGTAAATCATTCCTATACAAGTACAGATTCACTATAGAAACAACTCTTTTTTTGTATCTGTGACAGTCTGAAATCGTTACAATACGAATCAGGTTGATTGGATGAACTCGTCTAGAAAAACCAATCTACGCAGAGTACAAGAAAAAATATGGCTGATGAAAGCCTGTTTACCCTAAACCCTTATACGTTGCCCATTCTGGTGGCTGCGCTGATCTCTTTCAGCCTGGCTTTTTTCGTCTGGCAAAAACAGGTTAACAGGGTTACGAATCAAACCTTCATCGTCGTTATGGTTGCTCTGGGCAGTTGGGCTTTTTTTCAGGCTGTCGAGATGAGTTTGCGGACGCTGGAGGCGCGGCTGTGGCTGGTGGTTCCCCAGTATCTAGCCGTTTTTGTCGCGGTGACTGCCTGGTTTCTCTTTGCCCTGGCTTATGCCGGATATGAAAAGTTGGTGCGCCGGCGCACGGTGGCTTTGCTGGCGGTCGCGCCAACCTTTTTCTTTCTCCTGGTGCTGACGAATTCGATGCATCTATTGATGTGGCGGACTGCCTCGCTGGATGAGGCGCTGCCCTATGCGATCTTGTCGTTTGCTTTTGGCCCCGTCTTTTGGCTGCATATGCTTTACTCTTATTCGCTCATGCTGTGCAGCGCGCTCTTGATCTTGCAGTCGGTCATCTATTCGTCCAGGTTTCATCGCCACCAATCTATCTTGCTTTTGTTTGCCCTGTTCATTCCCTGGATGGGCAATGCGCTTTACCTTCTAGGGCTTGTCTCGTTTGATCTGGCCCCGCTCGGCTTTATCGTCACGGGGTTGGTTGTGGGCTGGGGCTTTTTAAATCTTCGGCTGTTGGATATTGTACCGTTGGCGCGAACGGCCGTTTTTGAGAGCATCACCGACCCCATCTTTATCATAGACGAACAGGAGCGCCTGATAGATTGCAACCCGATGGCGGCGACGCTGCTACCAAATCCGCTCCCGGCCGCCATCGGGCACCCGCTCTCCACCCTGATGCCTGGCCTCGCTGAGGCGCTCAAATGGCCCACAACGCCTCACTCTGAGGCTCAAACGGAAGTCAGACTGGAAAGCGCCGGCCGCTCCGCCGTGTACGATCTGCATCTCAGCCCCATCTACAGTCGGCGCTACCAATCCGTTGGGCGAACGGCCGTTTTACGCGATGTGACCACCCGCAGACTGGCCGAGCAATCAGAGCGAGAACAACGCATTCTGGCCGAAGCGCTGCATGATGTCGCCGTCATTTTGAATAACACGCTCGACCTGGATGATCTGCTGCGCCGCATTCTGACCGAAATTGAGCGCGTTGTGCCCCATGATACGGCGAATATCATGCTCTTACAGGACGGTGTCGCTAAAGTGGTAGGGTATCGTGGATTTTCTGCGGAAGAGCTGGCGCAAGCCCCGCAATCCTGGGTTGTCGAAAAAACGCCGAACTTGCAAGCGATGGCTGACATCCATCAGCCGATAATTGTGACCGATACCAGGGAAGAGGTAAATTGGATTCACGCCCCGGCCACCGCCTGGATCCGTTCCTATCTTGGCGCGCCTATTTTGCGTGAAGGGCGGGTTTTAGGCTTTATCAACATAGACAGCGCCACGCCAAACTACTTTCGCCCTGAAGACGCAGACCGGCTACAGGCGTTCGCCAATCAGGCCGCTATCGCTCTGTGGAATGCCCGGCTTTTTGCCGAACTGACGGCGCGCAACCAGGAATTAGACGCTTTTGCCCACACCATTGCCCATGATTTGCAGTCGCCGTTGAACCTGATCAATGGCTACGCCGAGATGATCGCGGAGTATGAGCTGCCGCCCCTGGGCCGGGCGCATCTGGACATGATTCAGGTGACGATTGAGCGAATGGGGTGGATGATTGAGCAGCTTCTGTTGTTGGCTCAACTGCGCGATGCCAGCGAAACGGCCGTTTCCCTCAACACCCGCCCCATCCTCTATGCCGCCATGGCCCGCTTCACGCCCAAAATCGAAGCGCGCGGCCTGCTATTTTGGATAGAGCCAGAGCTATTGCCGGTGATGGGCCATGCCCCCTGGCTGGAAGAAGTATTTGCCAATTTGATCAGCAACGCCATCAAATACATCGGCAGCGACAACCAAGAGCCGGTTATTCGCATCCGTTCCTGGCAATCGGACGACCTGATCCGCTACGAGATTATAGACAACGGATTGGGCATCGCCCCGGATCACCAGGAGAAAATCTTTGAATTATTCACCCGGTTTCACCAGGAAGAGGCAGCCGGCACAGGCATGGGGTTGGCAATTGTCCAGCGAATCATCAGCAAACTCGGCGGACAAGTAGGCGTGGAAAGCGCGCCGGGCCGGGGAAGCACGTTTTGGTTCACTTTGCCATCGCCTGATTCGTAGGCCGTAATCCGTAATCCGTATTCCGTATACCGTTCACGGATTACGGAACACGGAACACGTTGGGTAAACGCCACATGTAGGGCATAATTCGGCCCATGACGCAAATCAATCCGGACAGCTATGCCCTGGATCAGCGGCGCTATCGTCTGATCCTCATATTTTTTGCCCGCGTAATCGCTCATTTTATCTGGTGGGACTTGATTTACGGCCGTTTACCCCTGCTTGGTCACGCAGCGCGGCGCTCTCGTCCTGCCCGTTACCGCCAATTGTCGCGTCGTTTTCGCGGATTGGCGGTGATGATGGGCGGCGTGATGATCAAATTAGGGCAATTCCTCAGCGCCCGCGTGGACATTTTGCCGCCGGAGATCACCGACGAGCTAAAAGGGTTGCAGGATGAGGTGCCGCCAGAGTCGCCGGAACGCATATTCTCTGTGCTGCGCGAGGATTTGGGCGACCTGTCCGCCCGTTTTGCTCAGATCGAAGAGACGCCGCTGGCGGCCGCCTCCTTAGGGCAGGCGCACCGGGCGTGGCTGTTGCCGGAAGAAGCGGATGAGCCGATGGAGCCTCTGCCCGTCGTCGTAAAAATCCGCCGCCCCGGCATCGAATCCACCGTCGCCACCGATCTGGCGGCTTTGCGGATTGTCGCCCGCTGGTTCATGCGCTACAAACCAATCGGCCGACGGGCCAACGTCCCTGCCCTCATGGAAGAGTTTGCCGCCACGCTTTGGGAAGAGCTGGATTATCTTTCCGAGGCGGACAACGCCGAGCGCTTCGCTCAGATGTATGCTGGCAGCAGGCAAATTTACATCCCAACTGTCTATCGCCAGCATTCAACAGCGCGGGTGATTGTGTTGGAGGACGTGACGGCGATTAAAATTAGCGATATGGCGGCGATGGAGGCGGCCGGTATTTCCATGCCGGAGGTGGCGAATACGCTGCTGGACGCTTATTTCCAGCAGGTGTTCCGCACCGGCTTTTTCCACGCGGATCCTCATCCTGGCAACCTGTTTATTCGCCCCTATCCGGAGGGAAGTTGGGATGAGGCGGCGGGGGAGAAACGGCCGTTTCACCTCATCTTTGTAGACTTTGGCATGGTCGGCAGCGTGCCGGAGCTGATGGGCGAGAACCTGCGCAGGCTGCTCGTCAGCGTCACCCGGCGCGACGCCTACGAACTAACCAGCGCGCTCCAGGCGCTCGGCTTCTTCTTGCCCGGCGCCGACCTGGACCGGATCACCGAAGCCTTTCGGACCCTGCTAGACCGCGTGTGGGGGCGAAAATTGCTCGACCTGGCCCAACCAGACCCGCGTGAAGTCCAGGAACTAAGCCGGGAATTCCGCGACGTTCTCTTCGATTTCCCCTTTCAAATCCCGCTCAACTTCATCTACCTGGGTCGCGCTCTGGGCATTGTCTCCGGGCTGGTCTCTCAGCTAAACCCGGAAATCAACCCCTGGTATTACTTTGAGAAGTACGGCATGGAGATGATCCGGGAGCAGCAGACGGCCGACATGAGCTGGCAAGCCATCCTGGAAGCCATCCGGCCCTACCTGGAGACGCCAGGGCAGGTGCGGCGGGTGTTGTCTATGCTGGAAAACGGCCGTTTGCGGGTGCAAAGCGTCCGCGACGCCGAGACCAACCGCCGCCTGGAAAAGCGATTGGCCCAGCTCAGTTGGAGTATGCTGGGGGCGGCCGGCATGGTCTCCGCCACCCTGCTCTATCTCAACCGCAAACCCCCCGAACAACCGTAGAGACGCTGCCTTGCAGCGTCTCTACCCGTATTCCGCTTCGGTGACGAACTCGCCACCCGCAATTTCGGCGCTCTCCATCTCATAATTCCGGTTCAAATGCACCACCGCCTGCATAGGCCGGAAACATTTGCTGTCCACAATGGTCTTATGCCAGGTGAAGCCAGACCCGGTATGCTCCAGGTCATATTGCTTCGAGGCCCTCAGGCGCACCACCGTGCCACAATTGTGGCAGCGGGCATAAAAGTACACCCCGTCCTTATCTACATACTCGCTGCTTTCAGCCTTACCACCGAACAGTTTCTTCAAAAAACCCATCAAACACTCCTTTGGTTTTAACTTGCCGCTCAATCCTCCCCCAGCCACCAGCCGCCACCCCGCCCTTGTCCTGAATTATAACAAAGATTAAACTGGGTGAATGTCAGAGAGTACAGGCGAGCAGTTTTGGACGGCCGTTGCCACCGCCATTGACCCCGACGCCTACAAACCGGCGCGGATCAGCGGCATTGAAGTAGTTCGCCTCAAATCTCAAGGCGAACCCTACTACATTCTCAAGCAGCCACACACCAAACAATACCTTCGCCTCAGCGAGCGGGACTACGCCCTTTGGTGGCAGATGGACGGGAGCAAAAGCGTCAGCGAACTGCTCTACTATAACTTGCGCCGCTATCGCTCTTTGCCTTTCCAGCGCATCTACCGCCTGGTCGCCGATCTGCGCAACGGCCACTTTTTGCAAGAAGCGCCTACCAACCTCTACCAGCAGTTAGAAGATGCCTTAGCCGCGCGCGCCCCGGAGAGCCGGGGCCGCCGCCTGCTGCGCGGCTTCTTCCATAGCGAATTCGCCTTCGATGGCCTGGACCCCTTTTTCAGCGCCCTCTATCGTGGATTTGGCTGGCTCTTTGCCCGGCCGGTGCAGTGGCTCTTGTTGCTGATGATCTTGCTGGGCGGCCTGCTTTACGGCCGTTTCTTCTTCACCACCGACATTCGCCTGCTCAGCGGCGGATTCAGCCTACTCACCCTGCTGCTGGCCAACTTCGGCGTCATCTTCGTCCATGAATTGGCGCATGGCCTGACGGTGAAGCACGTCGGCCGCGAACTCAACCGGGGCGGTTTTCTCATCTACTGGGGTTTGCCCGCCTTCTTCGTAGACGCACGAGACACCTGGCTTTCCACCCAAAAGGAGCGCATTCTAGTCTCCTGGGCCGGACCACATTCCGGTTTGCTGATCGGCGGCCTGGCCGGGTTCGGTCTGGCGTACCTGGCTCTGGCCGCGCCGGAACTGCTCGCCGGTTTTCCCGCCGTCATTTTGCTGCAAATCGGTTTCATCGCTTATCTGACCGTCTTTTTCAACCTGAATCCGCTGCTAGAACTCGACGGTTATTTTATTTTGATGGATTGGTTGGACATGCCCGGCCTGCGCCAGCGCGCCTTCCGCTTCTGGCGGCAAGAAGTGTGGCCCCGCTGGCAGTCAGCCCGCACCTCGGCCGACGCAGAAAGTTCCCCACCACCCGCCTCTGTGCGTTCTTTCTGGGGCAGCCTGGCCCGCCACGAACAGATTTTCGCCTTTTTTGGCGCGTTGGCGTTTGCCTACTCTACCTATGCGCTCTGGTTCGCCCTTTACTTCTGGCAGACCCGGCTGCTGCCGTTAGCGCAGCGGTTGTGGGAGGCGGGAGGCTGGGGGCGGATATTGCTACTGGTGGGGATAACGGCCGTTGTCCTCCCCGCCACCTACGCCCTTCTTCGTTACGGCTGGGCGCGCCTGGGGGCCGCCCTTGCCTGGCTCGCCCGGCGCGATCTGCTCGCTCGCGGCGACGTTTTGGCCGCGCTGCTCGGCCTCCCTTTGCTTGTCGGACTGCCGGCGCTGTTTTTCGCCTTCACCTTCCTGCCCGCCGCCGAATTAGCCATCTACGCCACAACCTGGCTCATCCATCTGGCGGCCCTGGCCGCTCTGGCGGGGGTCGCCAGCCAACTGCCCGGTTCCCGCTTCCAATGGAGCATTTGGTCGCTGCTGGTGGCCTTTGCCGGGATCACCTTCGCCTGGGTTAGCCCGCCGGAGGCTGCCTGGGGGGATTGGGGGCTGGTCGTCGCCGCGGCCGGCGTCTGCCTCGCCGGTCTCGTTGCCTGGTTCACCATCCGACCAGAAACTCTCACCTGGCCGGAGCAACTGCTGATCGGCGGGACAGTCCTGACCGGGATAGGGTATCTGGTTGGGTTGTCTTGGTTGGGGGAAAACGGCCGTTTTCTGCCCAATCTCCTCATCCTCATGTTCCTCTTCTCCGGCCTGATCTTCCTTGCGCCGCTGCTGTATAACTTCTGGCGCTCGCGTTTTAGCCTGCCCTGGCTGCTGCTGGTTCTGGCTTGTTTGCTCATTCCCTGGCTGGCTGTGTGGCCGGTGCTGCATCTGCCAACGGCCGTTCTCTGGCTGTACGCCGCGCTGCTTTACCTGCTCCTCGGCGCGCTCGCCCGCTTCAGCCGCGCCGATTTGCCCGCCATAGACGTGGCCTTGTTCGACGATCGGCGGCGGCTGGTGGACGCCTTTAACCATTTCATGCAGGCATTCTTTTCCAGCTATGAACTCGTATTTGGCAGCCGCCGCCTGCGCCAGATTTACCTGGAAATCCTCAGTCTAGGCCCTATCGAGCCGGACGAAGCGATTAGCGCCATTGCCGGGCGCTGCCGCCGGGCGCTGCTCCTGGCGGTAGATCGCCTGGATGACCTGGCCGGAACCCCCTTTACCCGGCGCGCCGGGCAGGCCGCCTACGATAGTCTGCCCTGGCTGGAGGCGGAGACGCTGGCCCGTTTTGTCCTGGGGGAGATGTCCTGGGGCAGCAGCCTGGCTGCCGGGTTCATCCGCACGCGGGACCGGCGGCGGATGCTGCTGCGCGAGGCGGATATTTTTGCCGGCTTCGACGAGACCGGGTTGCAGGAATTGTTGGCGATGGTGAGGGTGGTAAACGGCCGTTCTGGGCAAACCCTGGCCCACGCCGGCCGGGACGCTGCCGTGTTCTACCTCATCGAATCAGGGATGGTAGGCGCTTTTCAGGATGGAGCGCAGATCGCCACCCTGGAGCCGGGCGGCTACTTCGGCACTCTCGCCCTACTCGACGAAGGGGAGTACCTCTCTACCTACCGGGCGCTCACCCCCGTCACTCTACTCGCCATAGACCGCCATCGTTTCGATCCTCTCCTACGCGCCGATACAACTCTGGCTTCTCAGGTGAGTTCCGGGGCGCAGTCTCGCCGCCTGTTAGGGCAGATCCCCCTCTTCAGCAGCCTCAGCTCGCAGCAATTAGCCATGCTCGATACCCGCTTGCGCCGCCGCAGCGTGACGGCCGGAGAGCAGCTTGTGCGCCAGGGTGAAACCCGCTCCGATTTATTGATCGTCGCCTCAGGCGAACTGCTGGTCGTGAAGGAAGATGAAGCAGGCGAACGCATTGCTGGCCGCCTGGGGCCGGGCGAGCATTTTGGCGAATACGCCCTCTTTGCCGATCTGCCTTACCTGGCTACGGTACGCGCCGCTGTGGATTCAGAACTTTACTTGTTAGACGAGGCTACTTTTGACCGATTAACAGCCGACTGTGAACGGCTGTCTCATTACGTAGAGCAAATAGGCAGCGGCCGATTACTCGCCATGCGCCGCCGCCTCGATTACACCGCCCTCGTTTCCTGAGTCCGTGTTCCGTATCCCGAGAGACGAACCTGCGGACAACGGACAACGGACAACGGATAAC
>CAYONK010000103.1:0-10165 GCA_964405285.1 uncultured Ardenticatenaceae bacterium | reverse complement strand
AATCCAATATCGGAAATTAAACCATCGCCATCCCATCAAAGGTGGCAAAGGCGCGGGCGTTGCGCAGCCAGAGTTCGACAGGGTATTCGCGGATGTAGCCGTAGCCGCCCAGAGTTTGCAGGGCGCGGTCGCAGACGGTGAGGACGATCTCGTCCACGTAATACTTCATCACGGCGACGGCCTGGGTGGCCTCGTTGCCCTCGTCCATCTGCCAGGCGGCTTCCCAGACCAGCAGGCGGGCGGAATCAATGTCCATGGCCATCTCGGCCAGCATGAAGGCGATGCTCTGGCGATGGGCGATGGGTTCACCGAATTGGACGCGCTCTTTGGCGTAGTCGCGGGCGTATTCGAAGGCGGCTTTGGCCATGCCAACGGCCGTTGCTCCCAACGCCACCCGACTGTGATTGAGAATCAGGCTGAAATCTATGCCCGCGTCGCCGCCCAGTTTGTTGACGGCCGGGATGCGCACGTTCTCCAGTTTGAGCTGATAGGTTGGCAAAGCGCGCACGCCCATCAACTTCTCCCGCTCGCCGACGGTGAAACCCTCCACCCCGCGCGGCACGAAAAAGGCTTGCGTCTGCCCGCCCTCGTTGGCGTAGACCAGGAAGGTTTCGGCGTCGGCGGCCAGGGGGACGAAACATTTTTTGCCGTTGAGGAGGTAATCGTCGCCGTCGAGAACGGCCGTTGTCCCCAATTTGCGCGGGTCAAACTGAATCACCGGCTCGGTCAGGGCGGCCGTCACCGGCGGTGGGGCTTCTTCGCAGAAGAGCGGCAGATGGGCTTCCTTCTGCGCTTCGGTCCCGGCCAACATCAACGGGACCGCCACCAGATTCGGGGCCATGATCGCCAGCGTCGCCGCCAGGTCGCCCCAGGCGAACGCTTCCAGCGCCAGGACGCCGGTCATCACCGAATAGTCACCGAAGCCGCCATACGCCTCCGGGATGCTGGTCGGCAGCAGGCCAATCTCCCAGCCCGCCTGCACCACATCTTGCGGCATCGCGCCCTCTTCGTCGGCGTCGCGGAAGACCTTACGCATCTTCTCCTGCGCCAGCCGGCCGATGGCGTCTGTCAGCATCTTTTGTTCTTGTTCAAGCTCGAAATTAATCATCTATCGCTCCTATTAAAAATGGGACGCAGATTAACGCAGATGAACGCAGATTCTCTCTGCGCCTTTGCTCCTTTGCGCCTTTGCGTTAAGCGTTTCTTACCAATTGGTCTGTCATGCGGGCGACCTGGGTCATGGCGGCCACGTCGTGGACGCGCACGATGTCGGCCCCCCGGTCTATGCCGATGGCGACGGTGGCCGCCGTGCCCGCCATGCGCTGGTCGGGCGGCAGATCCAGCGTGTAGCCGATGAAGGATTTGCGGGACGTGCCGATTAAGATGGGGTAGCCCATCGTTTTCAACTGATCGAGTTGGTTGAGTAACTGCAAATTCTGGCTGACTGTCTTGCCGAAGCCGATGCCGGGATCGAGGATGATTTGCGCATCGGGTACACCGGCGGCGTGGGCGATAGCAATGCTTTCGGCCAGTTCGCGCCGCACGTCGGCGATGAGGTCATCGTATTCCACGCCAACGTAACGGCCGCCGAGGGCTGCTTCCTGGGCAACGTCTTTTGGGCGGCTGCGATTGTGCATGATCACCACCGGGCAGCGGGCGTCGGCGACCAATCGGGCCATTTCCGGGTCCATCCGCAGCCCCCACACGTCATTGACCCAATCGGCCCCGGCCGCCAGGGCGGCCTCGGCGACGGCGGCGCGGTAGGTGTCTATGGAAATGGGCACATCTACCGCCTGGCGCACCGCCTTGATAACGGGCACAACGCGGGCCATCTCTTCGCTGGCGCTGATGGGTTGGCTACCGGGGCGGGTGCTTTCGCCGCCGATGTCGAGGATGTCGGCCCCGTCGGCGACGAATTGTTTGGCCTGGGCGACGGCGTGGGCAACGGCCGTTCCCCCCCCGCCTAACCCATCACCGGAAAAGCTATCCGGGGTGACGTTGAGGATGCCCATGACGTAGGTGCGTTGGCCCCAGGCGAAAGCGATCCGGCTCATGAGGTCTCCCAGAAAGCGTTGCCGGGCAGGCGGATAACGGCCGTTGTGTACTCCTGCGCCAACATCTCCACCACCGTCTGGCCGTTGCGCGGGTGGACGAAATCGGGGGCGATGTCGGCCAACGGGGCCAGCACAAAGGCGCGTTCCGCCAGAAACGGATGTGGCACAGTCAGCACATCGTCAGTGATGATCCGTTCGTCGTAAAACAAAATGTCTATGTCAATCAGGCGTGGTCCCCATTTGAAGGTTTGCGTCCGGCCGACTTCTCGCTCCACTTCCTGGCAGACGCGGAGCAATTGGTGCGGGGTCAGGCTGGTGGCTCCCTGGACACAGATGTTTAGGAAGGCGGGTTGTTCCAGGTAGCCCCAGGGAAGGGTTTCGTAAAGGGCGGAAACGGCCGTTACTGCCACCCGTTGCTCTAGCAACTCCAGAGCGCGCCGCAAATTCTGCGGACGATCACCCAGATTCGTGCCTAAACTCAAATAAAACTGACTCATCTCACGTCCCGGTGATCAGTAAAACGACCCACCTATGGCGCCAACCCACTGATCAGAGCGCTGCCTCGCTTGGTAATTTTGCACAAAATGACGCACTGCATCATTATTCGATATTTATAACACAGCGCGTCATGAGTGTCAATGTGTTTTTGCCGACCCAACAGGCCGGGCAGGTGGGGCAGGATAGCGGAGAGACGGTTACAACCAGTAACCGATAGCGCTCAAAAGGACGGTGAGCAGACCAAAGAAAATCTCTCCCCACCCAATGGTTTTCGCCGCGACCGGACGACGATAGGGAGATAGGCCATAAACAGCCCTCGCCAGCAAAATCAGCAGGGCGGTCGCCGCCATAAACGGCAGGATGCCGAGGAAAAACAGGGAAAGACCAACAGCCCAGGCGACAAACTGGGCCGCGATGGCCGGAAACGGATTCACCGGCTGCCCCTTTTCCAGGCGCAACCGGGCGCGGACGTAAAGAATCGAAGGCAGCGCCCGTAATACCATGATGGCCCACAACCCCAACGCGGCCGGCCAGAGCCAACCGGCCGCCACACCCATCCCCGCCGCGACCGCCGCCAAAGCCACCGGCCCGGCTAACTCCGGCAGCAGCTTGCGGCTGGAGAGATACAGGTCAAAATAGATCTGCACGACGATGAGCGGGCCGGCCAACAGCAAAGGCAGCAGCGGCAGCCACCCGCCGCTCCACCACGCGCCGACAAAGCCCGCCCCGGCCAGCGCGCCATAAAACAACAACATCTGCGCCGCCGCTGTCGTCCGGGCATAACGCCGGCCGCGCCGCGCATCTTTCCAGAGAATTTTGAGAGGGGTTCGCCCCAGGAAGGAGGCAAAAGAAACGAGCGCCAGAAAAAAACCGGCAGGGGAAGGGGCCACCAGCAGGCCAAGCAAGATCGGCTCCAGGACGAAGCCCCAACCGCCATGCTCAGCCGGTAAAGCGACGGCGCGCCAGGGAGGTCTACTCGATTCCGCCACGCTTACCAGCAAAAGCGAAAGCAAGAGCTAGAGGAAAACGCTTACTACAGCTCTTGCTCTCGCTCTAGCTCATCTACATCACCATCTGGCCGGTGCGAATCATTTCCAGATCGGCCGTTACCATCATGCGCACCAGTTCGGAGAAGGTTACGGTGGGTTCCCAACCGAGCTGCCGCCCCGCTTTGCCAGGGTCGCCAACCAGGAGGTCTACTTCGGCCGGCCGCATGAAGCGCGGGTCTTGCAGCACATAGTCGCGCCAATCCAGGTCCACACAGCCAAACGCCTCTTGCAAAAACTCTTCCACCGAGTGGGTTTCGCCGGTAGCGATGACAAAATCCTCCGGCTCCTCTTGCTGCAACATCAACCACATCGCCTGCACGTAATCTCCGGCGAAGCCCCAATCGCGGCGGGCGTCCAGGTTGCCCAGACGCAATTCATTCGTCAGCCCCAGCTTGATCTGGGCGACGTGATGGCTGATTTTGCGCGTGACAAATTCCAGCCCACGACGCGGCGATTCATGGTTGAAGAGAATGCCGGAGGTGGCGTGCAAATCGTAGCTCTCACGGTAATTGATGGTGATCCAGTGGCCGTAAACTTTAGCCACCCCATACGGGCTGCGCGGGTAGAAAGGGGTGCTTTCTTTTTGCGGAACTTCGACCACTTTGCCGAACATTTCGCTGGAGCTGGCCTGGTAGAAGCGGATCTTTGGGTCTACGATGCGGATGGCGTCCAGCATCCGGGTAACGCCGAGAGCGGTCACGTCACCGGTGAAGACCGGCTGTCCCCATGAGGTCTGGACAAAAGATTGCGCCGCCAGGTTGTACACCTCGTCCGGTTTATGCTCTTCCAGAATGTGGATGAGGGAAATTTGGTCGCCCAGGTCGCCGGGAACCAGGGTGAGTTTGTCCTGGATGTGGCTAATGCGGTGGAAGTTGACGGTGCTGGTGCGGCGCACCATGCCGACGACGGTGTACCCCCTCGCCAATAGGAATTCGGCCAGGTAGGAACCGTCCTGGCCGGTAATGCCGGTGATGAATGCGGTTGGCATGTGCTGTTCTCTCCCGTGTGAATGATGAATAGTGAATGGTGAATGCGAATTGTGAAATCACAAATCGGCTAATCTACTCGTTGAATGTGGGCGCCGAGCTGCTTGAGTTTTTGTTCGATGCGCTCGTAGCCCCGGTCTATCTGTTGGATGTTGTGAATGGTGCTGGTCCCTTCGGCGCAGAGGGCGGCCAGGACCATCGCCATACCGGCACGAATGTCCGGGCTGGGCACGCCCTGCGGGCTGGCATAAAGGCGGCTTGGCCCTTCGATGATCACGCGATGGGGATCGCAGATGACGAGCCGCGCCCCCATAAAGGTGAGGTGGTCCACGAAAAAGAAGCGGCTTTCGTACATCCAATCATGCAGCAAGACGGAGCCATGCGATTGGGTGGCGATGACGACAGCGATGCTCATCAGGTCGGGCGGGAAGCCGGGCCAGGGTAGGGGCTTGACGTGCAAAATGCGGCCACCCAGGGCGGAAGCCTTCTGCATAGATTGGCTGGCCGGGACGATGATGTCGTTGCCGTCTACTTCCCAGGTAACGCCGAGTTTGTCGTAAACCAGGCGGATCATGCCCAGGTAGTGGGGATCGGCATTTTTGATGCGGATTTCGCCGCCGGTAACGGCCGTTGCCCCAATAAAGCTCCCCACTTCCATAAAATCGGCCCCGATGGTGTACTCCGTGCCGCTGAGCCGCGTCACGCCCTCGATGGTCAGCCGGTTTGTGCCGATGCCCTCGATATGCGCCCCCATCTGATTGAGGAAATAGCAGAGATCGCGCACGTGGGGTTCGCAGGCGGCGTTGTCTATGATCGTCTGCCCGCTGGCCAGGACGGCGGCCATCACCGTGTTTTCCGTGGCGGTGACGCTGGCTTCGGCTTGCAGGTAGTAGCCCGCGCCGCGCAACCCATCGGTGCGCATCCGAAAAATGCCCCGGTCTACCAGTTCTACGTGGGTTCCCAGCGCTTCCAGGCCAGAGATGAGGGTGTCTAACGGCCGTCCCCCAATCACGTCGCCCCCCGGCAGCGGCAGCACCGCTTCACCCATGCGGGCCACCAACGGGCCGGAAAAGACAAAAGAGCCGCGGGTGCGGCCGGCGAGCAGGCTGTCTAGCTCGGTCTTGGCTACGGTCAGCGCGTGGATGCGCCAACTGCCCGCCCCCAAATCAGTCACCGCTACGCCTAAATCGCGCAGGATAGCCAGGGTGTTACGCACGTCTTGAATGTCTGGGATATTGTGCAGGATGACCGGCTCATCGGTGAGGATGCAGGCGGGCAGCAGCTTTAGGGCGGCATTTTTATTGCCGCTGGCGGTAATTTCGCCGTCGAGGGGATGCCCCCCTTCAATGATAAATTTGCTCATAACGTGTCCTCAATGTGCGCAGCTTGTCAATTCGGAAATGGCCGCAGCGTTTTATTGCCAAACTGCCAGGGGATTGTAACCAGCGGATAGCAGCAGAGCAACATATGAAATGCCTACGTAACCCGGCTGCGTTACAATTGCGCCCATGCCAACACTGACGATTATGGGAAAATCTTGTTATTATGCCTCTGTTTTTCCAGAGGTAGGGGCGACCAAGAATGACGTTGCGCTGGTGCTGCTGCATGGCGCAGGTGGCAGCCACCTGGTCTGGCCCAGGGAGGTGCGGCGGTTGGAGAAAACGGCCGTTTACACCCCAGACCTCCCCGGACACGGCCGTTCCCCCGGACCCGGTTACGACGACATCGCCGCCTACGCCGATTGGACGGCCGTCTTTCTAGAAACGCTCGAATTACGCCGCGTCGTTCTGGCCGGCCATTCAATGGGCGGCGCGATTGCCCAGACATTGGCTATCCGAAAACATCCGGCGCTGGCCGGATTGGTCCTGATCGGCACAGGCGCGCGGCTGCGGGTTGCTCCGCCCATTTTGCAGCAGATCGAGGTGGATTTCGCCGGCGTGGTGGCGCTGCTCAACGGGCTGTTCTGGTCAGAGGCCGCGCCGCCGGAGATGGCCGCCCGCAGTCTGGCGCAATTGCGCCAATGCCCGCCTCAGGTGTTGCTGGACGATTTCCGCGCCTGCGACGCTTTCGACGCGCGGGCGCAGCTCAACCAGATTCAGCTCCCCACCCTGGTCATCAGCGCAGGTGCAGACCGGCTGACGCCGGAGAAGTACGGCCGTTTCCTGGCCGACCAGATCCCCCACAGCCAATTCCTGCTCCTACCCCACGCCGCCCATATGATGATGGTGGAGCAGGAAACGGCCGTTGTCGCCGCCATCGGTCAGTTTTTAGAGCAGTTAAGGGTTGGGAGTTGATAGTTGGGAGTTGGGAGTGAACTGTTAACCACCCTCCCACTCCGCCAACGGCGTCCCTGGCTGGGTGAATAGATCTGGCGGGGCGGTTTTGGGTACGAGCAGCTGGAGGGCGCGGGGGCGAATCTCTACAGAAAAAGGGGTCGTCCCGGCCGGTTCGCCATCGGTTTGGAAAGGGAATGGCGGCGAGGTGTGGACGGTAATCTGCTGGCCGGATAACCGGACCACGTCACCGTGGCGGGCCAGGTCGCCCCATTTGGCCTGGGCCAGGTAGTTGGTCATGCGCCAGACGCCGCGTCCGCGCAGTAGCCATATCTCAAACAGACCATCATCGAGCAGCGCCCTGGGGCTGAGCGTGAGCATCCCGCCCACGTAACGGCGTGAATTGCTTACCAGAATGAGCAGGTAGTCGTCACTGTAGGAACGGCCGTCTACGTCTACCACAGCGGTCATCGGGGGCAGGCGCAGCATCACCGGCACGCCCTGGATCACGTAGCTCAGCGGCCCCACCCGCTTGGTCCATTTAGGGCGCGGCTCCAACTGGCTGACCAAAAAGCCATCCGCCCCAACACCAGCCCATAAAAGCCAGTAACGGCCGTTGCCCTCCCCATTTTCCCCCATCACCGTAAAACCCAGGTCCATCGCCTGCACCCGCCCAGCGGCCAGAGCGTCCGTCGCTTGCAGCAGCCGGTGCGGGTTAAACAGACCAGGGAGCGGCATGTGCAGCTCTCTGGCAAACGAATTGGCCGTGCCAATGGGCAAAGGGGCCATCGCCACGCCGGTCCCGGCCAGCCCATTCGCCACTTCGCCCAGCGTGCCATCGCCGCCGGCAGCCAACACCAGACGATGCCCGGCTTCGACCGCCTGCCGGGCCAGGATCGCTGCGTGGCCTACAGATTTCGTCGGGTGAATGGTGGTGTTCCAGCCGCGCACGCGCCAGAAATCAGCCACCAACGCCATGGACGAGGCTAAGTTTGCTGGCCCAGCTAAGGGATTGAAGATCAGGGTCGCTTGCTGCTGTTGTCTCAATGCGTAACCAATAGGTGTATAATTTTTGCGCCAATTCGTCTGGCGACGCCGCCGTCGTGTCTAAAATAAGGTGTTCCCCCGCCACCGGTTCCTGCGCCTCTACCATCCATTGATACACGGCCCAATCGGCATCCGATTTGTCGCAGGTCAGCGACTTCTGCCGCTGCCGCGCCAACAAACGCTGCTGGATCACGGCCTGCGCTGCCTGAACAACGCAAATTGCCACCGGCGCGCCCTGGCGCTCGGCCAGGTGGGCCAAATAATCGCGCCGCGCTGCCAGATGGTTAGAGCCATCAAAAACCACCCGTTGGCCCCGTTGCAAACGGCGCTCTATCAATGCGTAACACACATCATAGATTTGTTTGACTTCCGCCATCGTATATTGGGGCGATTGGCGCACGCGGGCGCGGATGTCATCGGTCGCAATCAGCAGGCAGGGCAGGCGGCGCTGCAAAGCGGTGACGATGGAGGTCTTGCCGACTCCGGGTAGTCCGACCATCATCAACAGGCTACCGCCCGGTCTGGCCGCAGGTGAGTCGGGGAACGCGGCGTCGAGTTCGTCAACCAGGGCTTTCAGGCTCATAGATTTCTCTTTCCGCCAGGCTGCTCTCGCCTTCACGCAAGATGGCGAAGGCGCGGTCTACGTAGGCGTCGCCGTCGAGAAGGAGATCGTTGATCTCAACGGCCGTTACCAACCGGTCCCAGGTCGTATGAATAAACGTCACCCGCCGCCAGTGCAGGCTCATGATCGGCCGCGCCAACCTTTGCAACGGCCCCAACTGCACCTTGTAATAAAGCTGATCGGCGCGCGCGTGGTCCAACTCATTGGGAAAGAGGTTCCGGCGGACCGCCAGCTCATGTCCCAGGCGTTGGGCATAGTGGTGGATGGCCCATTTTTCCGGCCCAAAAGCGCTGCCCAGGTAAAACGCAAAGTATTCAGCGTGCAACCCTTTCGGCGCGGCCGATTGTGGGATACGATACCAGCCTTCTTCGACAATAAGGCGCAAGTCGGCCGGCGTCGGCACATAAGCCACCAACACACGATCTTCTGGGTACATGGGTCAATACTAATTCAGTTCACGCCTGTAAGCAATAGTAGGAAAGATGGATTCGTTACGCCGCGCTCGTTTCGGGGTATAATCTGCCCTGACGGGCAGGCAAACGAAAGCCCGACCATCAGACAAATGGAGATGTCTCATGCAAGACCCAAGAATCGCCAGGTTAGCCCATTTACTCGTCAGTTACAGCGTGGCCGTCACCCCCGGTGACAAAGTCCTCATTCGGGGCAATTCCGCCTCCCTGCCGCTGGTCGGCGAAACCTACCGGCAAGTTCTGCGGGCCGGAGGGTACCCCACCGTCTTCTGGGAAGAAGAGCTGTTCACCGAGATATTGCTCAAAGAAGGGAACGACGAGCAGCTTCGCCACATCAGCGATCCTGTCCGCATTGCGATGGAGACCTACGATTGCCTCATCAGCCTGCGCGGCAGCAGGAACACCCGGATGCTGAATAACGTGGACACGTCGCGGCAGACGATCCAGCGGCAGGGGAGTCTGCCGCTGCTGCAAACGTTTATGGAGCGCAGCGCCCGTGGTGAATTGCGCTGGACGACGACCATTTACCCCACCGACGCCCACGCCCAGGAAGCGGATATGTCGCTTTCAGAGTTTGCGGATTTTGTCTTCGCCGCCTGCCACGTAGACAAAGAAGACCCTGTTGCTGAGTGGCGCAAGGTAAGCGCAGAACAACAAAAGTTGGTGGATTGGTTGGTCGGCAAAGATAAAGTCGTGGTGAAGGGGCCAAACGTAGACCTGACGCTTTCGATCAAAGGGCGGACCTTTATCAACGCGGATGGCACAGCCAACATGCCGGATGGCGAGATTTTCACCGGGCCGGTAGAAAATTCGGTGAATGGCTGGATTCGTTACACCTATCCCGCCATTTTTAGCGGCCGTGAGGTGGAGGGGATTGAGTTGCGTTTTGCAGAGGGCAAGGTGGTGGCAGCCAGCGCGCAGAAGAACGAGGAGTTTTTGCTCAGCGTGCTGGATACGGACTCCGGTGCGCGTTACCTGGGCGAATTCGCCATCGGCACGAATCATGGTATTGATCGTTTCACCAAATCCATTCTGTATGATGAGAAGATCGGTGGCACGCTGCACACGGCCGTTGGCAGCGGCTACCCGGAGACCGGCAGCCAGAATCGCTCCGCCGTGCATTGGGATATGATCTGCGACATGCGCAATGGGGGGCAGATTTGGGT
>CAYONK010000102.1:0-10190 GCA_964405285.1 uncultured Ardenticatenaceae bacterium | reverse complement strand
GCCGCTGATGAAGGCGGCGGCGTACCTGGATATGATAACGGCCGTTCGCGGCAACCACACCGACCCCGCCTACCGCCGACAACTCTGCGACCGGCTCAACCTGGACACCAGCCGCAAAATCCGCGAATACTCGCGCGGCAACAAACAAAAAGTGGGCGTGGTGGCCGCCTTCATGAGCCGCCCCGACCTGCTCATCCTCGACGAGCCGACCACCGGGCTAGACCCATTGGTGCAACAAACCGTGCTGGAACTGGTGCGCGAGGCAAAAGCCGACGGCCGCACCGTCTTCCTCTCCTCCCACATCCTCTCCGAAGTGCAGGCCGTCTGCGACCGGGTGGGCATCATCCGCGACGGCGAACTGATCAAGGTAGAGCGAGTGAGCGATCTGCTGGCGCGGCGGCTGCACCGGCTGCGGCTGCAATTCCGCGAACCGGTCTCGGCCGACGATCTGCGGGTAGATGGCATCAGCATCATCGAACACCAGGAAGATCGGGTGGTGTTGGAGGTGCAGGAACACCTGGACACCTTCATCGCCCAGGTGGCCGGGCATGGCATTGTAGATATTGAAACGATTGAACTGTCGCTGGAAGAGGTCTTTTTGGCCTATTACGGCGGTGGAGAGAAGTGAGATGCTAAATTTATTGTGGGTTGAATTGAAGAAGCGGGCAACGGCCGTTATCGGCTGGGGCGTGGGCATTGGCGCTTATCTGGCGTTGATCCTGTCCGTCTCCCCCGAACTGGCCCCCATGTTCGGCGACATTGACCTGGCCTCCATCCCCATCTACCAGATGTTTGGCCTTTCCGAGAACACGATGATGTCCATCGCCGGGCTGGTGTCCGTCTACGTCTCCTTCATCGGGGTGACCATTGGCGTCTACGGCGTGATCACCGGGGCCAATTCCCTGGCCGGAGAAGAAGACGACGGCACGCTGGAGGTGCTGATGGCCTTGCCGTTGGCTCGCTGGCAAATTGTGATGGCTAAAACCATCGCCATCGCCATCGCCATCTTCGCCATATTGGTAGTCGCCTTTTTAGGTTACTTGTTCGTCTTCCCGGCCGTGGAGGCGGAGATTGGCGGTGAGTTTGGTTTATACGAATTGTTTTTGAGTACGGTAGAGGCGTGGCCGCTTACCTTCATGTTCGCCATGTTCGCTCTCTTCATGGGGGCTTACTTACCCCGGCGCAGCCAGGCCATGGCCGTCTCGCTGGGGGCATTGATCGGCAGTTGGTTGTTCAATAACCTGGCGCAGCAAGCTGGGCCGTTGAAGGAACTACGCCAGTTCTTGCCCTTCTACTACAGCGTCGGCGGCGATGTGCTGAGTAAGGGGGTGGATTGGGAGAAAATGGCGCTGCTGACCGGCGTGGGGCTGGTGTTCCTCGTCCTGGCGTTGTTCAGCTTCCAGCGGCGGAACGTGACGGTAGGGGCCTGGCCCTGGGTGCGGCCGTCGCGGTCTTGATGGGGAAGAATGAGTGCATGAGTGTATGAGTGTATGAGTAGCACTCCTGCACTTATGCACTCATACACTCTCACAACTCCATCCGCTACAAAATAAGCGCCAGCGAGGGGGGATTGTCTGGCGAACGGCCGTTTATCCACGCCTCTGCCCCAATCTCCCGCAAAATCGCTTCCCCGGCCGCCCACAACTCCGCCCGCTCCTCTTCATCAGCGCTCAGCAAAGCCAGCCGCAGCAGGCAGCGCGCCTCATCCAGCCGCCGCCGTGAGCTGCGCGTCAGAACCAACGCCTCTTTCACCAGAGCCATCGCTTCCTGCTTGTCCGTCGCAAATAGAGCGCGGCAGCGGTAAAGAAGACAGTTCAGCGTTGGGGCGTTGAGATGTTCCGCCATAGACATGGCCTGGGCAACGGCCGTTTCCCCCTCCACGCGCCGCCCCAACCCATGCAAACAACAGCTCAAATGCGCATACGTCTCTGCCAACTGCTGCTGCAAACCCAACGCCTGCAACTGCGTAATCGAGAGTTCAATATCCGGCAGCGCCTCCGCGTAGCGCCCCAGGTAAAGCAGCGACAGAGCGCGATTGCCCACCGCCCGATTCATTTCCGCCGCGTCATCCGCCTCTTGGGCCAATTCGAGATGGCGCTCCGTGTAGCGCAGCGCCTGGGCGATTTTCCCCTGTGCGAAGGAGACGGCGCACAAATTCCCCACCTCGTTCATCATCCGCCAGCGGGCGTTGAGCAGTTCCGACAGATTGAGGCTCTGGCGAATGCCCGCCTCCGCCTCTGGCAGCCGGGCCATGCTCCAATGCACCAGCCCCAAATTGCCCCGCGCCGTCGTCTCCGCGTACACATCCCCCAGCGCCGCGTAGAGGGCGATGGCCTCCAGCAAAGAGGTCTCGGCCGCTGCGTACTGGTCAGAGGCCCACAACATCGTCGCCTGGTCTTTGTAGAGCGCGGCCAAAAGCTGCCGGTCGGCCTGGGGCAGCGGGCGCAACTGCTCGATCAGCGTCCCGGCGCGTTCGGCCGCTTCCGGGGCGCGGCCATCGTGACGCAGGAAAATCATGCGGCGCAGCAGCAGATGCCCGGCCGCTTCTAGCCGGGTCACGGCGTCTGCGGAAAAATCGGCCTCGCCCCACTGCCGTTCCAGGTCGGCCAGCAGTTGGCGCGCCTCCCGGTTGCGCCCCAGGCGGCCGATGACCAGGACGGTCTGGCTGCCTGCCTTGCTCCAGGGGACGAGGGCGCGGGCATTCCAGGCCAGGTCCATCGCTTGTTGGCCGGTGGCAACGGCCGTTTCCAACCGCCCCGTCTGAAACTGAATCTCCGCCAGGTAGGTCATAAACTCCGCCTGCAGGGCGGATTGGTGGAACGCCGCCAGAATGGGTAGGGCGTGGCTCAGCTCCTCCTCCCACACATCCCACTTGCCCCAGCGAATCGGCCAGGGGTGCAGCGCCGTCAGCATCTCAATGTACAATTTGCGAAGCGCCGGGCGCAGCCTGGCCTGCCCCAACAGGACAAAAAAGCTGTCGAAGTGCCGTTTGAGCGCGGTGATCTGGCGCGTCTGGCTGTGCGCGTAGGCAATAGCCCCGCGAAGTTGTTGCTCTAGCTGGCGCTCATAAAACGAGGTCCAATGCTCTCGTTCGGCGCGCCAATAGAAAACGGCCGTTTCACCTGACAACGCTTCACCTTTTACCCTATCAACAAAGCTGGAGGAAAGATCATCCATGGCCTTCTGGTCAGGACCAATTCAGCAAAATCTCCGTCTGCAAAAACGTAGTCGTCAGCCGGTGCAGCCGGTAGACCGGCAACTCTGGCGACCCCGCCATCTCCAGCAGCGAACAGGCGCGCAATTGGCGCAGCGCCGGTTCGAACTCCGCTTCCGGCAGCCCGCTCATCAGGCGCAGCCAGTCTACGTCCTCCCCGTCGGGGGAGATGGAGAGCAGCGAAAGCAGCAACGCTTTTGCTGGCTTGTCTAACAACTGCCAGGAGCGCCGGTAGATGTAGGCAAACAACTGTTCGCTGGTTTGCCGGGTGGCTTTTTGCAGCCCGGCCAGAACATCGTGGAAAGGCAGGTGGACCAACTGCGCGGCCGTCAGCTTTAAGGCCAGAGGGACGCCGCCAATGATGTCGTGCAATGCGCGCATCGGGGCGGGGCTGAGTTCGGTTGGGCGGCCATGCCGGGCCAATTCGCTGCGGACGAGCGCCCGGCTGTCGGCCAAACTGAGCGGCGGCACGGCAACGCGCTGCACGACGGGAAAGTGAACCAGGCTATGGCGGCTGGTGAGCAAAAAACGGGAGGCGCCGGCCAATGGCGTCAGCCTGGGCAGGAGCAGGTCGGTGTCGGCGGCCGTTTCCAGATTGTCTATGACGATGAGGTAGGGGGTGCGCTGGAAAAACGGCCGTAGGCCAGCCAGTTTATCTTCCACAGACAAGCCAGCCAGATGGCTCTGTCCAACCTGGTCAGCCAGACGATTGACGATGTCTGCCAGGCTATGGGCCGGGTCATCCGCAGGCAAAATCTCTCCCTGGACCGAAAGCCATTCATGCCGGGCGCTGATCCAGGCGATGCCGCTGAAGGCGTTGCTTTGCGCCAATTCATAGGCAACCGCCCGCGCCAGGGCTGTTTTGCCGATCCCGCCCATCCCTTCAACACTCAGGAAAGGGGGCGCGGATGACGATTGCAACTGCTGCGCGACCTCTTTTACCAGAGACGTTACACCATAAAGCGTTACGTAATCGGGTGGCGGCAAGAATTGGCTGAGGCGCGCCTGCCGGTTGCCAGCGTGGGCAGTCAATTCGGCCCGTTGTATCAGGTCTAGCAGGTGGTCGAGGCCCAGGTTGATCCGGCGGCGCAAGTGGCGCGGATCGGTTGGCACGGCGGCGGCCAACTGCTCGAAGGAGAGGGAATGGGGGTAGAAGTAACGGTAGAAGAGGGCGCTCCAGGCTTCTAATTGCACATTGTTGACGGAGAAGTCGCGGGTGATGGTCTCGCTGGGGAAGGGGGCAACGGCCGTTACAACAGCGCTATCCGGCAAGTTTTCGGCCTGACGCAAGGCGCTTAACTGGGTGCGCACCAGTTGGTGCAGCCAATCTTGGAAGAGTATGCGCTTCTCGTTGACCGAGTTGCTGGTGGCGGCCGGAAGGCAATCCAACGTAAACCAGATTTCCGGTATTTCTTGAGGTTGTTGCCACGCATTGAGGGCAGTTTTAAGGTGTTGTAGCGAGATTGCGTCCAGGTCCATGTTTGCTATGTTGGCTCACCCTGAGCAGTCCGTTTTTTGTCCGAAATTTGTCCGCAGGTGGCAGACAAGCATAAGTATATCGTATACAATGTCTTTAATCAGTCTGATGAACAGTAGTTCTCTGTTCATCTTAATGATGAAAAGGCTGGTTTTTGGGAAAAAGAGAAACGGCCGTTCCGGGGAGAACGGCCGTTTCTGCGTTTACCATTCAGGCCTGACAGGTTGGCTATTTGGGCTTAAAAAGCTGTCAGGTCTCTTTACGCCGAAGTTACTCCGGCAGCTCCTGCTCAAAAAACGACAAAGCCACCATCGGCCGGTCAATCAGATATTGGTAGCCGCCAAAACGGTTGGCCGAATCTACGAAGAGCGGGCCACGCGCATTGGGCGCCACCTCCGCCATCCGGGCCACGTCTTCCACATCGCCCCAACGGTCGCCATTGCCTTGCACAAACAGCAGCGGCGTGTCGCCTGCCCCCGCAGCAGCAAACGAAGGCTGATACGCCCGCCAATATAGCCCACCGGCGCCCTGGTACATTAATTCCACCACCGGCAGCACCAGTCTGCTCAACGGCCCAAGCAGATCGTGGGCAATGCGCTGGCTAAAAGGCGCGGCCGACACCGGCTGGACGGCAATGCCCGCTTTAATTTGCGTCGTTTGTGGCAGGGCGTAGAGCAGGCCGTTGGCCCCCATAGAAAAGCCGATGACGCCGATACGAGCCGGGTCTATGTCAGAACGGCCGTTGAGATACCCCAACGCCCCCAACAAATCCTTCGCCTCTTCCTGACCAAACGAGACAGGCGGCGCGCTGGCGCTCTCGCCATGATTGCGCACATCATACATCAGCACATGATAGCCATGGCGGTGCAGCGCAGAGGCCAGCCGCAGCAGATCAACCGGGCCGCTGCCCAGCAGATCAGAGAGAAAATCATCCGCCAACATGCCCAAACGGTTCCACAGCCAGCCATGCACGATAACGATGGTGGCCCCCTTGCGGGTCGAATCGGCCGGAGCCGGCACAAACCAACCGGCGATCCGCACCCCATCTTGCGCAGGGAACTGCACGTCCTCATAAGCCAGCCCTAAATCTCCCGGATTCGCCCAAAGAGAGCGACGCTGTGGTGAAACCATCTGTTTGGTAAAGTATGCGGCCACACCGGCAATCAGGCCAAGCAGCAGCCCAACCACCCCAAAAAACCATCGCAATGCGCGTCGAAAACTCATCATAGCCTCCTCATGAATAGTTTCGGATCCTAAGCGTTCAGACCTGACAGCCTCTTCTCAGACTCAGGCAGGTATAGCGCTTGCCTACGATAAATTATACCTGAAGCTGCCGGTTTGTAGTACCGCCCCCACCCCGCACACAGGGGGCCGTATACGGACCACGGACGCCAGACCGCTAAGCGTTTATTCGGTTTGCGAAAAACGTACCAGGTAAAGTAAACTGGGGCTGACTTATAGAGCAACACTTTCCTCAAGGAGCTACACATGGAATACCGTCGTTTAGGAAAATCAGGGTTACAAGTTAGTGTTCTTTCGTTTGGCGCCTGGGTGACGTTTGGTAACCAGGTGGACGTAGACGCCGCCCTGGAAATTATGACAGCCGCTTATGACGCTGGCGTTAACTTCTTCGATAATGCGGAAATTTACGCTCATGGGCAGGCCGAAAAAGTGATGGGGGCCGCCTTGCAAAAGGCCGGATGGTCCCGCGACAGCTACATCGTCTCCAGCAAGGTGCTATGGGGGGCCGTGCCCAATGCGCGGCCAACGCAAAAAGGGCTTAGCCGCAAGCACATCTACGAAGCGTGCCATCAGGCGATGGAACGGCTGCAAGTGGATTACCTGGACCTTTACTTTTGCCACCGCCCAGACCCCAACGTGCCGATGGAAGAAGTGGTCCGGGCAATGACCGAGCTGGTGCAGCAGGGCAAGGTCTTTTATTGGGGCACGTCGGAATGGTCGGCGCAGCAGCTTATGGAAGCGTACAGCGTCGCCCGGCAGTACAACCTCATTCCGCCGACGATGGAGCAGCCGCAATACAACATGTTCCACCGTCATACGGTTGAGGTGGAATATGCCCGTTTGTATGAAGCCATCGGCCTGGGCACGACGATCTGGTCGCCGCTGGCCTCCGGTATTCTCACGGGCAAATACAACGAAGGCATCCCCGACGATTCACGGCTGAAGCTGCCGGGCTATGAGTGGCTGCGCCGCATGGTGGAGAGCGAGAAGGGGCAAAAGCAGCTGGCTACTGCCCGTGAATTGAGCCAGGTGGCTGACGAGTTGGGGGTGACGATGGCTCAATTGGCTATCGCCTGGTGCGCGAAGAACCCCAACGTCAGCACCGTGATCACCGGCGCCTCCCGCGCTTCGCAGGTTGTGGAGAATATGAAGGCGCTCGACGTCATCGCTCAATTGGATGATGCGGTAATGGAAAAAATCGAGACGCTGCTGGATAACAAGCCGAAGGGCATGGATTTCCAGTTGGCGTAGTTGAATAGTTGAGAGTTGACGGTTGATAGTTGGTAGTCTCGGAGCGGCTACCAACTATCAACGACTCGCTGTCTACTATCTACTCACCCCCCTCTTCCAAGATGCCAGAGAAGTTACCACATACGGGATTGTGGCCGGGTAGTTTGCCAACGGCCGTTCTCACCTGTGGCGATCCGGAGCGAGCGGCAACCATCGCCAGCTTTCTGGAAAACCCGGTCCCCTTCGCCCGCCAGCGCGAATATCACACCTTCCTGGGTCACCATCGCGGCGTGCCCCTGGCCGTTTGTTCGCATGGCATTGGCGCGCCGGGGGCGGCCATCGCCTTTGAAGAGCTGATCGCGGCCGGAGCGCGCCGTATCGTGCGGGTGGGAACCTGCGGCAGCCTGCAACCAGCCATCTCCCCCGGCCATCTCGTGATTGCCACGGCCGCGGTGCAGCACACCGGCTACGGCCGGGAGGTGGTCCCCGGAGGTTACCCGGCTGTGCCCGATCTAACGCTCACCTATCAACTTTGCCAGGCCGCCCAGTCCAGCGGCCACCCACACCACAGCGGCATCGTCCTGACACGAGACGCCTTCTTCGCCGGCATCTCCCCGCCTGACGCGCCTGTTTACGCCGAACAATCGGCGGCCAACGTGCTGGCGGTGGAGATGGAGTGCGCCGCGCTCTTTTTGGTGGGCAGCCTGCGCGGGGTGCAAACGGCCGCTATTCTGGCCGTCAATGGCCAGGTGTTCACCACGGCGGAGGGGATGGACACCTTCACCGGTCACGCGGCAGCCGCAAAGAATGCGATCATTGCCGGGATTGAGATAGCCCTGGCAGCCCTGGCGCAGTTGGAGGAAAGCGATGGGGCTGGCTGAGCAAAGGCGGGCGATCCGCCCGTTGGTGGGCGACGGGCCGGCAGATGCCGTCGCTGACTATTACGCCTTCCACCACCCCGACGCCAAAACGGGTCTGGTCGCTTACCCGGATGGGGCGGCGCGCGCGATGGGCTATCTGGCCCTGTCGCGCACCGGGGTAGACCTGTTTCGCCCATTTGTGACGCTGCGCCTGCCCATCGGCGACCTGGAAATGAGCGCGGACGTCATCTACCATGCGCTGCCGGTGGGAACGGCCGTTATCCTCTTCGCCCCCGCCCCATACGCCCCCCTGCTCTACGCCCTCTTCGAGATACAAAGCGAAGAGCGCCTGCGCCTTTACACCCTATCGCCCCGCCATTTCGAGCCAATCATCAACGTCCTGGTGGCGCAAACCGAAGGGCCAAATGGCCTGCCCCGCTTCGTTATCCGTTCACAAAACGATGGCAGCATCGCGGCCGCAGCCGGTCTTAACTGGCAATCGCCCCGGTACGCCGAGTTGTCGGTGAATACGGACCTCAACCATCGTCGCCAGGGGCTTGGGCAGAGCGTGGTGGCGGCAATGGCGCAGCATGTGTTGGCCAACGGCCGTTCCCCCATCTACCTGGTCGCCGAAAACAACCAACCCTCCATCCACCTGGCCGAAAACGTCGGGTTCCGCGACAGCGGGGCGGATAAGCTGCTGCTGCACGGCAGCCTGAGACCCCGGCCGTAAAGCAGCCCCATCATCACGCAACCTTTGGATTTCTTTCACGCTTCATTCATGGACTCACCGGTCAAAAAGCGGTTAACTATTAACCAATACAAGGTGATGTCCCAATGAGGCGCGGACTGCCATGATGCGCCGAAATCATCTGAGTGCCAATCACCTTACCCGTTGTTGATCAAACAGAAGTTCGGAGGTTGTAAACAAAATGAATAAAACCACAGGCATTGTCAAATGGTTCAGCCGCTTGAAAGGATATGGTTTCATCGATCCTGACGATGGCGGGCAAGAGGTTTTTGTCCATTATTCGGCGATTGAGGGAGACGGCTACCGTAATTTATACGAGGGGGACCGGGTTGAATTCGAGTTGGTTGACCTGGGCAAAGGGCCGCAAGCGCAACACGTCTTTTCCAAGCGAAGCTATAACAACGCGCAGGTGCAATAACGCTGGCGCTTGTAAAAAAGCGATTGGCAATCCGGGCAGTGTGATAGCTGCCTTTGGCGCGTAACCTGAACAAAAAACCCACGATACGTGGGTTTTTTGTTTTTGGATCAGGGGTTGGCTAAAACCGCGTCTATCGCCTGGGCGAAGACGTTGTAGGGCTGCGCTCCAACCAGGATGCGGCCGTTGATGTCGAACTGGGGCTGGCTGAAGATGCCGCGCTGGCGGCGGATGTTGTCCAGTTGGCGCACCTCTTCCAGGGCAGCCGGGTCGTCGTAACAGGTTTCAAAGTCGGCCTGGTTTGCGCCGAAGGCAACGGCCGTTTGCACAAAATAATCCCGGTCGGCCCGCGACAAATCTCGCTGGTTTTCAAACAGCGCGTTGTGCAGCGCCCAGAAGAGGTCCGGGTTTTGCTGCCCGGCGCAGTGGGCGGCGTGGGTGCTGTAGAGGCTGGGATTCCCATAGGTGAGGACCGGCCAAAAGACCAGCTTTACCTGCCCGGTGACGACGTAATCGCGGATGATTTCTGGCTCAGTGCCTAGCACGTAGGCACGGCAGCTTCCTCAGAGGAAGTCGGAATAATCTATCAGCGTCACCGGAGCGTCGGCGCGGCCGAGGAAGTAGGCGCCTTCGGCGGTGCGGCCGGAGAGGGAGGCAGGCGGCGCGGTGGGCTGTGTTGTAGGCTGCGCGGTGGGCGGCGACGGGGGTTCGTTGGTGGGTTGGCTGGATGGTTCGTTGGTGGCAACGGCCGTTGCAGGGTCTGGCGGTGGGGCGGCTGTGTTGCCGGGTGGGAGGGTCGGCGCGGAGGTTGGGGGAACGGCCGTTGGTCTGGCCTCCGGCTGAGCGACCGGAGCGCAGGCGGCCAGCAACAACAGGAAGAGGGCAAAAGGACGTAGGAGATGTTTCATGCCCCTGAGTATACGCGCAACGCCGCCGATTTTTACTTAGGCGATGATTAAAGGGGAAACGGCCGTTGGTATAGCCCTCGCCCGTTACAACCG
>CAYONK010000101.1:0-10201 GCA_964405285.1 uncultured Ardenticatenaceae bacterium | reverse complement strand
GTATGGCCTTTGGCAGTATAAACAGGAGTGGTAACGGCTGAACGTGTCCCAAACCGGCGGTCAACCAGCGGTTGGCATAGGGACAACGGTTCATTGACCGGACCAAGAGGAACCTGTAACCTCTATGCCATATCATAGCAGTGACAGATCACGTCAACAGAAAGACGCGAAACGAACCGCGCTGATGCAAGCCTCAGTCCGCATTTTTGCGGAGAAGGGGTATCAGGCGGCGACGATTCGGGATATTGTGCAGGCTGCGAATGTGGCTGTCGGTACGTTTTATTTTTATTTTCCTGATAAAGAGACATTATTTGTACATCTTTATGAAGAGACGGCTCATTTTCTCTTACAAGCTATTCAGCAGGCCATCCAGACACGCGCTACGCTGCCGCAACAGCTTCAGGCTGGCTTACAGGCTTATGTGAACATCGCCGTGTATGAACCGGCGGTTGTGCAACTGCTGTTGGTGGGTGGCGTGGGCGCATTACCGGCGCTGGTTGAGCGCCGGGCTGCTTTTCGCCAGCGGTTGATTGCCTTGTGGCAACGGCCGTTAGACCAGGCACTCGAACACGCTCTGATCGTACCGCAAAACACGCGCCGTACCGCCGAAGCCTTTGCCGGGGCGTTCGATGAAGTCGTTTTGAACCTGCTCAACCTGCCAGATCCCGAACAGGAAGCTGCCGCCCTGGCTCAGGAGATGCGCCAGTTTGCCTTACGCGCTGCGGCTTATACAGGGACCGCTGGTTGACGTTGCAGGTGAGTAACGCCCATGAAACAAAAGGTACAGACGCCCAGCGCGAAAGAACAAAAACCCGACCGGTTGGTCCCGCTCGTTGAGTTGGACCAGCAAACGCCTTACGCCAGGGTGATAACGGCCGTTGCCACCCACCTCATCAACCTTGCCCCCCACGACGTAGACAACGGCATCAACCACATCCTCGGCCTCATCGGCGAATACATGCGCATAGATCGCAGCATCATCGTCCTCCAACGGCAGCAACTCGCCCAAGATAGCTATGAATGGTGCGCCCCCGGCATCCTGCCCAACCCGCAAATCTTACACACCTTCCTGACGGGAGAATTCATCTGGGCCAATTTCCAGCTAGAAAACCGCCCCTACTATCTCCAAGTCTCCCAGGCGGAGCAGCTGCCTCCTGAAGCGTATCAGGAAAAGGCTACAATGCGCCAACTGTCGGTGCAGTCCATCATTGCCTTGCCCCTGGCCACCGCCTACGCCCAACTCGGCGTTCTCGCCCTGATCACCCACAACAGCGAGCGTGTTTGGAGCCAGGAAGAGATTTCCCTGCTGCAAATTGTGGCTGAGGTTTGCACCAATGCCCTGCAAAAAAAGATGGTCGAGCAGCGGGAAATTCTCGCCTACCAGATTGGGACGAAACTGGCTTCTCTGCTCGACAAAGAAGCGCTGCTTCATCTGGTCAGTGAACAATTGCGGGAGACATTCGGTTACTACCACACCCAGATATTTCTGACGAACAACTACCTGGCCGCCGATCTGGCCGCTCCTGCCAGCTTTTTGATCGTCCAGGCAAGCGCCGGTATTGTCGGCGCGCGCTTGAAGGAGCGCCGCCATACGATTTCGCTCAATGCGCCGCGCAGCATTGTGGCCCGCGCCGCCCGCACCTTCGAAACCATCGTCGTCAACGATGTGCGCCAGAGTTCCTTCCATCTGCCCAACCCGGTTTTGCCAGAGACCCGCAGCGAGGCTGCTATCCCCCTGGTGAACGAAGAAACGCTGCTCGGTGTTCTGGATGTCCAGCACGTTGAGCGAGACCACTTCGACGAGAACGAAATTCGCACGCTGCAAATCATTGTCCACCAGCTCTCTACCGCCCTGGCTAAATCTGTTCTCTTTGCCCGAAATCAGCAATTGCTGGCGGAACTGCGTCTGTTGCAGGCAGTGGCTCAGGTGGCAAACGAAGTTAGCGACGAAGATAGCCTGATCGCCCAGGTGACGGAGATTGTCGCTCCGGCGCTTCGCGCTGATGTTTGTGGGTTCTCTTTGGTCAATCCATCTACCGGATATCAAACCGATCATCCTTCCTATATCTATCGAAATGGCCGGGTCACTATGCCCATGCGTGGACCGGGGGAAGGTATCTGCGGGCAGGTGGCGAAGAGCGGCAAACCGTGGCGTGTGGCGGACGTGGGCCAGGAGCCGGCCTTCCTGGGTGATTCGGGGACCAGGTCGGAATTGTGCGTGCCGGTCCTCATTGACCAGCAGGTGATTGGCGTGATTAACGCCGAGAGTCCGCAGCTGGACGCCTTTAGCCAGGCGGATGAGCGGTTGCTGGTGACAATCGCCGGACAAATCGCCACGACTCTGGCCAAGTTGCGCCATTTTCGTCAGGCGCGCCAGCAAGCTGCGGAGACTTCTGCCCTGTTGGCGACGAGTAAAGCGATCTCTTCGCTTAAACTGGACCACGTTCTGAACACAATTGCCACCGAGGCGAAGAAGTTGTTTCAGGCGGATACCTGTCGTATTCATTTGACCGACAATCAGAGCAAAATGTTGCATTGTGTGGTGGCTATTTCTGAATATACGGAGCAGGCCATTTTGAAGTTCTCTTTGCCGGTTGGGGTGGGGATTACCGGGCATGTGGCTCTAAGTGGTGTGCCGGAGGTGGTGGATAATTCGTTATACGATCCGCGCGGCGTTCAGATTCCGGGTACGCCTGAGGAGGATGAGACGGTGGCGCTTGCTCCATTGATCATCCGGCAGACGGTGATCGGGGTGATGACGATCACGCGCCGCGACGTAACCCATCCTTTTACTCAGGCGAATTTGCGTTTGCTGACAGCTTTTGCGGACCAGGCGGCGGTAGCGATTGATAACGCGCGCCTTTTTGCCGCAGAACGGCGACGGCTGGAAGAGTTAACCGTCTTGAATGAGGCGGCCAATATCAGCGCCCGCGCGACAACAGAGGCGGCTTTGTTGGAGCAGTTGACGCTGCTGCTGCGGCGGGTGCTGCCGGTGAAGCAGTTGGAGGTGGTGTTTGCCAATGAGGCGACTGGTGGGAAAACGGCCGTTTCCTCCCCTGAACTCGTCACCATCACCGCGCCCATCGTCATTGGCGGTCAGGTCATCGGTGAATTGCTGGCGACCCGACAGTCGCCCCAAAGTTTTGACACCTCTGAACAACAGTTATTGCAGACGTTTGCCCGCCAGTTGGCCACCGGCCTGGAGAAGGTACGGCTGATCGCTGCCGAGAAGCAGCGCGCCTGGCGGCAGGAGAAGCTGGCAGAGGCGGCCAGTACCCTGCTAGGCACACGCGAATTATACGAGATAGGGCCGGTGATAATGGCCGTTGCCCGGCAAACCCTCGCTGCGGATAGAGTGGCTATCTTTATCCACGACGTGGAAACGGAGGCGCTCACCTGCCTGTATGCCCACGATTTGTCGTCGGCTTATATCGAGGCGGTTTGCCGCCAATCCTGGCAGTTGCCTGCGGCGCAAGTGGTGAAGCAACGCTCTGTTCTTGTTGTGAACGAGGCGTTGAAGGATGAGAGAACGGCCGTTTTCCACGAGGCTATCCGCGAAGAAGGTTTCAATTCGCTCGCCGTTTTCTCTTTGTCTGCTCCGGAATCTACCCTCGGTATGCTGGGTGTTTATCGCAACCCGGTCGCTCCTTTCACCCCAGACGATCTGGCCACCGGCCAGACGCTTGCCTACATTCTTAGCCTTGCCTACCAAAACGCCCGGCTGCTCCAGGAAATCCGCCACGCCCTGAACCGGGAGCAACGCCTGAACGAAATCAGCCGCACCCTCAATACCACGCAAGACCTGCCAGCTATCTTATCCTACGTGCTGCGCACGTCCACAGACCTCATCGGCGCTGACGCCGGTCTGATCGGCCTGGTGATAGACCACCAGATCATTACTTTCTACCCGCACAATATCCCTACCAGCATCAGCCTGCGGCCGGCCAGTCGCGGCGGTGGCGTCAGTTGGGAGATCGTCGAAACGGGTCACTCGGTCTTAGAGAACCGGTACGAGACGCATCCCAAAGCGGAAGCTAAACTGGTTCGGGCCGGAGCGCGGGCGCTGATTGGCGTGCCGATTTCTGCCGGCGAGGAATGCTTGGGCACGATCCAATTGTTTAGTTTCACGCCGGGCAAACAGTTCAGTCAGCGTGATCTGGCCTTGTGTGAGTCTATTGGGCGGCAGGCTGGGGTGGCATTGCAAAACGGCCGTCTCTTCAACGATCTTCTGGATCGGGCGGAAGCGCTGGCGCATTCACTTGCTCGCCAGGAAGAGCTGGACGGAGCGAAAAATCAGTTCATCCAAAACGTCTCCCATGAACTGCGCACCCCATTGGGCCTGATCTTTGGCTATGCCGAACTACTAGATAGCGACGACCTGGGTGCGCTCAACCCGGCGCAGAAACAGGCGATGGCCATCATCATCAAGCGAGCGCAGATGCTCACCAATTTGCTAGAGGACATGTCTGTGATGTTGGCCGCCGAGACCCAGGAATTTCGGCGCGAGGAGATTGATCTGGCGGCTCTAATTTACTCGGTCCGGCATGAATTTACCGTCCAGGCTGAAAAGACAGGGGTTGAACTGACAGCTAACGTCACCGAGGATCTATCGCCCATTGTTGGCGATCCATTCCATCTGCGGCGCGTTTTTGATAATTTGCTCTCAAACGCCTTTAAGTTCACCCCACCTGGCGGGAGGATTACCCTGAATGCCTGGGCAGAGCGCAACGATGTCGTCATTGAAGTCAGCGATACGGGGAGCGGCATCGAAGCCGAAGAAATGCAGCGCATTTTCGAGCGCTTCTACCGGGCGCGAGCGCAATCCGCGCAGCATCACAAAGGCAAAGGGACCGGCCTCGGTCTGGCCTTGGTCAAGGAAATTGTGGAGGCCCATCGAGGCAAAATCACCGTGCGCTCCAAGCCCGGCGTCGGCACAACCTTCCAGATTCGCTTCACCAGTCAGGCAGAGATGTAGAAGAGGGGGAACAGTAGACAGTAGACTGTTCACTGTTCACTGTTCACTGCTCTCGGGTCCAGCAGTTCGTCAATGTGCAGCCAGATCACCCGCGAATAGATGAAGATGGGGATGGCCAGGAGTGCGATCAAGAGGCCCATGACCAGCAGAATGGTCAGCAATGGCGTCTCTTGGAAGTAGAGGAGCAGGCTGATCGGCCCCAAGATGGCAAAGTAGATGACGTAACCGACAAAAACGGACATCATCCAATAGCCTTGCTCTCGCTCAAAGTGGATGCCGCAGTGGGGACAGTCTTCTCCCATACGTAGAAAACGATAGAAAACGTGGCCTTCGCGGCAGCGGGGGCAGCGCAGGCGCAAGATGGCGCTCAGGCGGTTCATTCTCCCTCCATCTCTTCCAGCCCAACGGCCATCAGGTAGCCTCTGGCCCGTTCGGTGAGGGGGTAGCGGTTGACGAGTTTCCAGAAGCGTGGGCCGTGATTGGCCTCTTCCAGGTGGGCCATCTCGTGGACGATAACGTAGTCGCGCACCCAGGCGGGCATGGCGGCCAGCCGGTCGCTGATGCGGATGGTGCCGCGTGAGGGGGTGCAGCTGCCATAACGGCCGTTTTGGTTCCCCACGTAACGGATGGATTGCCAGCGGAAACGGCCGTTGAAATACCGTTCATTCAACAACTGCGCCCGCCTGGCCAACTCCACGTCGCTTTGCGGCGGCCGACGCACCTTCGCCGCCAACTGGCGACGGAACTTCTCGATCAGCGGAACCAACTCCGCGTCAGACAACGTATCCGGGGCGCGCACAAGCAGCACCCCCTGGCGCAATTCCGCGCTCACCGTCTTGCGCCGCTTTGCGCTGCGCACAATCTCCACCGGCCATTCCTGGCCTTCCGCTTCTCGTTGATCAGTCATAAGCCATTCAGACCTGAAGGGTTTCCGAAACCCGTCAGGTCTTTGACGCAATTCTATCATAAGCGCTGCGTATGAGACCATTGGCGCAGCGGCCATCCCATGCTATCTTTAAGCGCAGAGGAAACACAAATGGACCATCCCTTATTAGACCTACAGGAAATTCCTACCGCTGAGAAGATTGTGATGATCGCCGGTTGGCGGCAATGGGCCGACGCCGGTTCCATCTCGTCTGAACTGCCCGCTTACCTCATCAAAAAAACGGGGGCGCGCAAAATCGGCGAGATCAAGTCAGATGGCCTCTATCTCTTCCAAATCCCCGGAACCCATCACCTGCTGCGCCCTGTCGTGCAGATTGAAGATGGGCAAGTTACCGATTTGGAGCGACGCCAGAACGAGTTCTATTACACCGGCGATGAATCGCAGGGATTGTTGATCTTCCTCGGCGATGAACCGCACCTGAACGTGGCGCAGTATGGCGCCGCCTTTTTCGCCGCCGCCAAAGCGTTGGGCGTAGAGCGCATCGCCAGCGTGGCCGGCGTCTTTGGCCCCACCCCATATGACAAAGACCGGCAAATTTCCTGCCTCTACAGCCTGCCATCAATGCGCGGCTGGCTGGAAGAGTACGCTCTTAATTTCTCAAATTACGAAGGCGGCTCTAGCATAGATTCTTTTCTGGCGGAGACGGCCGCCCAACTCCAGGTGGAGTTTTTTACCTTTTACGCTTTTGTCCCGGCGTATGATTTTTCGCAATCGGCCCTGCAACCGCATGGCATCCAGATTGAGCGGGATTACCTGGCCTGGTTCAACGTGATGCAGCGGCTGAACCATATCTTCTCCCTCGGTCTGGATTTGAAGGAATTGGAGCAGAACAGCCAGGAGATGATCGAGGCAGTTGATGCCAAAATCGAAGAGCTGATCGAGGAGATGCCGCAGTTAAATATCCGCGAATACCTGGACAAGTTGGAAGAGCAGTTTACCGAACTATCCTTCGTTCCGCTGGACGACGTCTGGGAGCGCGAACTGCGCGACCTCTTCGGCGACCGAGAAGAGTAGGTAGGACACGGATGAACACCGATTTTCTCCATTTCTTTGCTCCTTTGCGCCTCTGCGTTGAAGATTTGGACACGGATTAACACAGATGAACACGGATTTTTCTTTGTCGCTTTGTTCCTTTGTCCCTTTGTATTAAATTTTCCCCCTCTTCTCCTCTATGCAACCAAACGTCAATCGTAAATTCCTCTACTTCACGGTGTTCGTCGGCGGCATGTCTACGCTGGCAATTGAGTTCACCACCAGCCGGATGTTGCAGACGGTCTATGGCACGTCCAATCTGGTTTGGGCGAATGTGATCGGGTTGGTGCTGCTGTTTCTGACGGCCGGTTACTTCATCGGGGGCTGGCTGGCGGATAAACGGCCGTTTCCAACCACCTTCTACACCCTCGTCGCCAGCGCCGGCTTCGTCAGCGTCTTCTTTCTCCTGCTCACCAGCCTGGTCTTACGCACGGCGGCGGCGGCGATGGCGACCATCAACGTCAACGCCCTGGCCGGTTCCCTGATTTTGGTGGTGCTGGCCCTGGGTGTGCCGGTGATGATGCTCGGCTGCATCTCCCCCTTTGCCGTCCGCCTGGCAGTGCAGGACGTGGGACAGGCGGGGCGAGTCAGCGGCCGGATTTACGCCATCTCCACCTGGGGCAGCATTTTGGGGACCTACCTGCCGGTGCTGTTGACCATTCCGCTGTTGGGGACGCGGATAACGGCCGTTCTCTTCGGCTCCCTCCTCCTCCTCACCGGCCTGATTGGGCTGTGGCGGGCCGACCGGCGGCGCGGGCAGATGGGGGCGTTGGCCGCCCTGCTGCTCATCCCGGTCATCCTTCTCTGGACGCGGGGCAACCTGAAAGCGTATGAGGGGCAAATCTTCGAGGCCGAATCTTCCTACAACTACATCCAGGTCATCCGCCAGGGCGACTGCAACTACCTGCTGCTGAACGAAGGGCAGGCGTACCACTCTTTTTACTGCGATGATGGCCGCGTGCCGAGCATTTCCGTCTGGAGCATTATGCTGGCCGCCCCCTACTTCAACGCCGCCCCGCCCGAACTGGAGCGGGTGGCGGTGATTGGGCTGGCCGCCGGGACCATCCCCAAGCAGCTTACCCGCGTCTTCGGCCCTGTGCCGATGGACGGCATAGAGATTGACCCGCTGATCATCCAGGTCGGCCGCGACTATTTTGCCATGACGGAGCCGAACCTGAATGCGATTGCGGGCGACGGCCGTTATCAGTTCAACCGCCTCGACCAGCAATACAGCCTCGTCACGATTGACGCCTACAAAGTGCCCTACATCCCCTGGCATCTGACCACCCGCGAATTTTTCCAGGAGGTGGGGGCCAGCCTGACAGCCGATGGCATCGTCGCCGTCAACGTCGGCCGCGCCCCGCAAGATCGCTCCCTGGTGGACGCGATGAGCAACACCCTGTTGGCCGTCTTCCCCTCCGTCCACGCCCTGGACGTGCCCGGCGCGTTGAATACTATCCTGATAGCCACCAATCAGCCCACATCGCCGGATAACGTCGCCCGCCACCTGGCCGCCCTGCCCCCGGAGACGGACCCTTTGTTGCGGGCGGCTTTGGAAACGGCCGTTACTCATCAAGTCCCCATCACCCCCAGCGATGTCCTCTTCACTGACGAACGCGCCCCGGTAGAGACCCTCGTGGACACCCTGGTGCTGCGCTACCTGCTGCAAGAAGGCCCGGCCGGGTTGCCTGGGTTAGGGCAGTAGGGAGCGGGGGAGCAGAGGAGTAGGGGAGACTCCCCGACTACAAGACCATAAGACTATAAGACTAACTGAAGTATGCTACAATTTGCTCTGAGGTGAATAGCATGAATGTTGATCAACCTGTGCTGCGCAGAAAGACGAGAGTGCTTCCAGGTGGCAAAGTAGCCGTGACAGATCCTAAATTGATAGCTGGCGAGTCAGTCGAAGTGATTATTTTGCTTTCCAGCGACGCTGATCCCGCTAACCACTCTGTTTGGGACGTTTTAAATGCGTCCGAAGGCCACCGCGCCTTTGCCTCGGCCGCAGACGTAGACGCCTATTTGCGAGAAGAGCGTGCTTCGTGGGACGTTTAGACTTTGCGCCATCCAGCCGACTTTACCTGGACGCCAGCGCGGTTATCTACAGCGTGGAAAAAATAGAACCGTACTGGAATCTACTAAAACCTGTCTGGCAGGCAGCTTTTCGCGGGGAAGTTTCGTTTGTCGGCAGTGAACTACTGCTGTTGGAAGTCTTGGTAAAACCAGTTCAAACTGGTGACAAAATGTTGGCCGATTCGTTCCGCAACTTGCTCAAAGCCCGTGAATTTGCGCTTTACCCCATCACAGAGCAGATTTTGGAAACGGCCGTTGCCCTTCGCGTATCCGGTCTACGCACCCCAGATGCCATTCATGCGGCAACCGCTACCATTGCCGGTTGTGATCAATTCATCACCAATGATTCGGGTTTTCGTCGTGTCTCTGATTTACCTGTTCTCCTCTTGTCGAACCTTTTGCCCTCATTGTAAGAGCCTCGTGGAGTCATCGTGAAAGTTAATTCCAATGTGTTGATCGCTGTTGTCCGCTGGCTAATTATCATTGCGACGCCTTTTTTGTTGACCACGCTCACCGTGCGGGCGCTGATTGCCTGGGATAGCCCCGGCTACCCCGCCTGGGAATACAGCCGCATCGAGCCAGACCGCTATGGCTTCACCCCGGAGGAGCGGCTGGAACTGGCCGAAGCGACCATGGCCTACCTGCAACGGCCGGAACCGGCCGAAGAAGTCATCTACCTGCTGGAAGAATTGCGCCTGCCCGGCACAGACCGCCCGCTTTACAACGAAGCGGAGATCGGCCACATGATTGACGTGAAAGTGGTCGCCGACGCCTTCTTGCGCGTCATGTGGGGGCTGCTCGTCATCGTCGCAGGCGGGCTGATTTTCCTCTTCGCCCGGCCGGGGACGCGCTATGAGGGGGCGCGGGCGCTGTTTCAGGCGGGGGTGTTCACGGTAACGGCCGTTCTCCTCGTCCTCCTCTTCATGGGCGTCGCCTGGGGGGCCTTCTTCACCCTCTTCCACGATCTCTTCTTCCCCCCCGGAACCTGGACCTTCAACTACACCGACTCCCTCATCCGCCTCTTCCCGGAACAATTCTGGTTCGACTTCGCCCTGCTCTGGACCGGCAGCATCCTCCTCCTCGGCGCGGCGTTTATTTTGCTTGGCTACTGGCTGAAGAAGAAAATGGTAGCTGGTAGCTAGTGGCTGGTAGCTGGTTGCCGGTGGCCTGTGGCC
>CAYONK010000100.1:0-10208 GCA_964405285.1 uncultured Ardenticatenaceae bacterium | reverse complement strand
CGTAAGCGATGAAGGTAGCGCCGGGGGCCATGTCGTAGGCAATTTCCAGGACGGCGTTGCCATGGGGGACGCCGTTGTCGCCAAACGTGCCGCCGCCCACTTTAACCGTCGTTAGCTGTGGGCCTGGCGGCCAGTCGCCGCTGGCCTGTAGCGCGGCCACCTGCCCACTCGTATTGTTAAAAGCGTCAATGATGGCGATGGTAACGCCGGTCCCATCAACACCGGTTGTGTGCCATTCATTGGCAAAACTCCGGGCCACCCCCTGGCTCAAACTATCGCCCACCAGGGTTTTAACCAGCCGCGCCGGCTGGATAAAGTAAATCGCCTCATGGCCGGTCAGGTTCTCCAGGCTGGCGATTTCCACCCAGGCTTCGTAAAGGCCGGGCGCGTTATGGTGGCGTACAGTCGCCCCCTCCATCGTGAGAAACTGGCTGGTGAGCTGAGGCAGGTCGGGGTTGGCGCGAATTTCCACCAAGACGCTTGTGCCCTCTAAAACGAGACCCGCTAACTCAGACGGCGCTGACCGATCTGCGCTGCCATTGCGCCATTCAATTAATCTGACTAACCGTTGGTCCAGTTTGCCGCTGCTGGCTCCCTTAAGCGCGGCAATCTCTTCTAACTGGGCCGCGTCAAGAGAGGGCGCCTCGACCGGCATCTCTACTCTGATTAATTCAGTTGAATCCTGGGCGCCGGTAGCTTTTGCTTGGTAAAAGCCGAAAGTAATAACCCCCATGAACACAGAAATGATAAGTACGATTCGTCCCAGACGTGTCTGTTTTGTTTTCATCCTTCTATCCTCAATGTTTCAGGTGGTTAACAGCAATGACCACCCTCCTTTAAGAAACCGACAAACTTTATGGCATTTGCAGGGGCCGCAGGGGAACGATACGCATCACCTCCTCATCCTCAGCGAGATTGCACAACTGCATAATGGGAACAAACGCTTCCATGATCGCTGCGCGCTGGCCGCGCAGTTCAATTTGATAGGCGCTCAAATCCAGGGTCGCATCGGCGGAAGTGAGCCGGATTTCTACGCCAACGCCATCAGGCGTTAACCAAAGTCCGTGTTGTTGGGCGAATAGCTCCGGGTCATCTGCCTCAGATAACTGACGCAGGGGGTCGTCTAGCTGACCGCATGAATCAGATGAACGGTCTGGTTTGACGGCCGGAATCGTCGTGATTGAGGCATCGGACGGAATGGTATTGGGTGAGAGGGGAGTCTTGTCGGGGTTTGTGCCCAAGGCTCTGCTATCGGTGGCGGGCGTTTCGCCCATGTCTGGCGCAGCGGGGGGGAGGTCTGCCTGACAACTGACGATGAACAGAAGGAAAAGAAACAATGAGAGCGGCGCCCGCCGAATGATAGATGCGGCAAAAACAGGGGGGGATATTTTATGACTTACTGTAACGTTCTGCTCTTTTTCCAGATAACCCATGAATAAGCCTCCTGGCGGGCGGGAGGGCTCGCCAGCCCGCCCGGACGGTGGTTTTGCTGCACCTATGATGCGGCGGCGCGGCGCGGTTTAACGGCGGCGCAACAACGTGGCCGTTCCGCCTAGCAGCAGCCCTACCACCACAAGCAGCAGCAGGGGCAGGCTGGGGTTGGCGGAGAAGGTGGAGAGGGAAACGGCCGTTGGGCCAACATTCTGCCCCACCGCCCACTCCGACAACTCGGTAACGTTTTGTCGGGTGACTGACACGCCAGCTTCAAAGGCTGTCGGCATTTCAGCGTCGAAACAGTTCCAGCCAAAACCGGAACCAACGCCATCCAGCCATTTGCAGGCCCGCGTGTCTTCATTGGCGGCGGCGTAGGGCAGGGTGATGGTCAGGGTGAAGCCGGTCACCGGTTCACCCTCAAAATCCAGGGCGTTGATGAGCCAGTACTTGCCGGTTCGCAAGTTTTGCCCATCTTCTGCGCCGGTGGCGTTTGGATGATTGCCAATGAACTCAACGACTCGCAGACACTGCATATCGTCGCCAAGATCGATAATCTCAATGGATACCCCTGACTCGTCGGGGAAATCATAGACATCTTCGAATACCTCGCAATATTCTCTGCCGAAGTAGGAATAGAAGGTAATGAAATCGCCGCTTGCCAAGTTGACGGTAGCGTGACCAGGATTGCCGCCAACAAGTTCAGCTACGCCATGAAACTCATCTGAGCGGAAGACGTCGTTAGGATTCAGATAAGTCGCCACGTAGCGGAAAGTGTCTCCGGGGACTAAACCCAGGTTAGCCATTGTCAGGTTCATCTCATAATGACCGGCGGTGACACTCGTCCGATTGAGGGCTACCGCAAAGTTATGAGAACCTCCATTGACTAATTGCCATAACCCGGCAAAACCGGTATCCAGACAAATGGCATAGTTGGCTTTGAATCCAGGCGCAAAATTTAAGGTGGAACGGTTTGCCCCATTGAATCCGGAAATAGCGCGGCGGCAACCATCGCCTGTGTCGGTGAAGCCGCTGGTTGTGTCAAAGCCGGTGTCGCCAAAATCGGTGTCAATGTAGATAACCATTGCGTCGTTGAAACCGCCTGGCCCTTTGATCAGCCCGATGTTTAACGCGCCGGTGGCGTCTGAATCTATGTGCAGTTGGGAGCCGCTGCCGATGACGTTGCCAAAACCGCTGTTGATTCCTGTGGTGAAGTCCACATATTCATCAACGCCAATTGTGCCGTCATTGGTTGCGGTGGTTGGGGTCTCATCGAAAATATAGGCCGGGCTGGCCATGACAGGGGCAATTGCAAGAGCCAAAAGAGCCATGAACAAGAATAGGAAAGGAAGTGTTCTGCGTGTCATCGTTTTTTCCTCGGTTCTTTAGACATTGAAGGTTGCAAAAGGTTGTTAAAAAAGCAGCCGGTAGGCAATAGAACAAGAATGCAAACCGGCTGCCAGGGGAAGCAGTTGATTAAGCTTTGCGCCGATGGGCGACAACGGCCGTTCCGCCTACCAGCAGCCCAAACACTACCAGGAGTAATAGGGGCAAGTTGGTGTTGCTGGGGGAGAAGGAGGAGAGAGTAACGGCCGTTGGGTTGGTGGCTGCCGTAAAAGTTACATGATCAATACGCCATGTGCCACCAGTCCCTTCTGCATTGTAACCATAAATACGAAAGTAAACTGTGGATTGACCACGTATTGCTAAATCAATATCTGTACCTGACCCAAGATCAAAGGATTGATTTCGTGAACTTGTATTATCGGGCACATTGGTTATGGTGGTCGGTATTTCTGTATACGTTACATCATCCAAACTGTAATGGATTACGAAATCCCTGATGCCAGTTGCAGAACGCCGTTCAGTAAAACTAATACCTATGCCACCATAATTAGTTAAATCTACTGCAAACCCAAAGTATTTATTTGCGTCTAAACTCCCAAGTGCCCAATTATCGAAACTCCAAGCAAGCCCTGGATAACCTGTCGGAAAACTTTCTCCCCCCAGACCCGTACCAGAGGAAGCAACCGCATTACCTGTCAAATCAACGGAGGGCATTGTATCACCTGCATCAAAGTTCCATACGGTGAATTCAACGGGTTGGGCAACGGCCGTTCCCGCCCCACTCCCCATCAGCAAACCAAACAAAGCGAGGAAAAGGAAAACGGCCGTGGCTCGCCCCACTCGTTTCCGGTTGTTATGCCAAATTGTCGTCAAATTTTCGTTGCTCATTCTGTCTCCTATTCCTGATCAGAAGCTGGCGCGAACTGACGCGCCCCTTCATCTTAAAATAATAGAGCGATTTTACCGGTACTGAAGTCCTATTTGGTTACAAATTCGTTTAAATTTCCTGGCATGGCAGGCCAGATAGTCAGACGCGAGGAAGAGACCGCCTCATTGGCAATTGACCAGTGACCCTTCACAATGGACCATTCACAATGGACCATTCACAACCAACCGATCAATCACACATTCTGCTCATGGTCAGGCAGCAGAGCTTCGGCGTGGCGGATGGCAGGCAGGCCCAGCGCCAGCAAAGCGGCAGCCAGCGCCGCCAGGCCGGAGAAAGTCATCACCACCCCCATGCCTGCGCCCGGCCCCACGCCAAAGAGCGGGCCAAACAGCGGAACCAACGCCCCGCCCGGCTGCATCGCCGGTTCCAGGGACCGATCGGCCAGCGGTCCGGCCAACAGCATCGCCAGCGGCGAAGAGACCCAGGCAATCAGGCGGCGGGTGGCAAAAACCCGCCCTTGCACATCCGGGGCAACCTTCGCCTGCCAGATGGCCTGATTGGAGCCATTGATGATCGGCGTCAGCGAGGTCATCAGGAAGAGGGTAATTGCCCACACCGGCAGCGTTTGCCCCACCCCCAGGAAAGATTGCAACAGGCCCACGCCGACCCACCCAAAGATAACGCCATAAACCAGCCGTTTCGGGCCGCCCCAGGCGCTCATCAGCAAGCCGCCAGCCACGCCGCCCAACGCCCCGGCCGACTGCACCGAGCCAAAAAGCAGTTCGTTGCTGTTGGTCCGCGCCAGAATCATCGGGGCAAAGAGGGTGAAACCGAGGCTATTGAGGAAGTTGGCGACGAGAAAGAGGAGTTGCAGGCCGAGCAGGCTGCGCCGGGCGAGGATGTAGCGAAAGCCATAGGCGGCTTCGCGCCAGATGCTGCCCCGGCCCTCTTCGCCGGCCTCGGTGCGCTTTGGGTTCGGGATAGCCACCAGGAGCAGCGAGCCAATGGCAAAGGTGAAGGTGACGATGTCTATGAGGAGAACGGCCGTTATGCCAAACAAAGCCAACATCGCCCCCGCCAGCACCGGGGCAAAAATCCCCGACCCCGACTCCGCCAGCGAGATCATGCCGTTGGCGCGGGCATACTGCTTCTTCGGCAGCATCGTGGTGATGGCGGCAGAATAGGCCGGCCATTGGAAGGTTTGGAACGTGCCGGAGACGGCAGCGGTGATGTAAAGATGCCACACTTGCAGGCTGTCCGCTGCCAGCAGCGCCAGCACCACAATCGTCACCACGCCAGAGGCCAGGTCACTCACCATCATCATCAACTTGCGATTGTGCCGGTCCACAATCGCCCCGGCAAACGGGCTGACAATGAGCAGCGGAACCATGAAAAAGAAGCCAATGAGCGCCAGGTCGGTCGCCCGGCCGGTCTGCTCAAAAGCCCAAATCGTCAGGGCAAAGTTGGTCATACTGGTCCCCAACAAAGAGACCAACTGCCCAATCCAAACAACAGTAAACCCGGCCATGCCGGAAGGACGCATATTCATGAAATGGTCAATGGCTAATGGTTAATCGTCAATTATCAACGGGAGCGCGCTTGACAATTGATGGGGTGTTTAAGATTTTTTCAATGATAGAGGAAAAAATTATGCTGTCAAGAAAAATCTTGATGATTTTTGCGGAAAACGGAAAAATTTTTACACGAAGATGAAATTTCCCCTCCCCACCGGTGAGGGCCAGGGAGGGGGGATACGTTAACCATTGCCCATTGACAATGAACAATTGCCCATTAACGATTGACCATTTCTAGCAGCCCAAGTACCAGCACGGATTGTCTTGTACGCCGTTGATGCGAATCTCAAAGTGGATGTGCGGACCGGAGGAACGGCCGGTATTGCCGGAGAGGCCAATCACGTTGCCCTTGTAGACGATTTGCCCCGGCGAGACGTTGATGCTGCTCAGGTGGGCGTAAAAGGTCTCAAAGCCGTTGCCATGATTGACGACAATCAGATTGCCATAGCCATAGACGTTCCAGCCGGCAAAGGTGACTGTACCCGTATCGGCGGCGTAGACCGGCGAGCCTTCGCCCAGGGCAATGTCAATGCCAGGGTGGCCATACCAGAAGTATTGGCTGAAGTTGCGCCCGCCGACCGGATATTGGAACGTGCCCGTGCCGACAATGAGCGGCCGCACGCCGCTGCCCTCGCGCGACACCCCGCCCACCGAGTCCAGGCTGGGCGGCGTCCAGACAAATACTTCGCGCACTGCGCCGGGGACCATGATTTGCGTTTCCGGGTAAAGGCGGTAGGGGAACTCCAGATTGTTATCTTCGTAGGCGATGATCTCTTCGAGCGGCACGCCATATTGCTCGGCTATGCGCTCCAGCGTTTCGCCAGGCTGCACGTCGTGCAGCACGCCGTCAATCGGCAAGATGATGATTTCCGAGCCGGTTTGCAGCAGGCTGGCTTCCTGGCTTAGTTCGGGGTTGCCGCCGAGCAAGGTTTCGGTGCGGATGTTGAAGCGGTCGGCGATGCTGTTGGGCGTATCGCCCCGTTCGACGACGTAGGTGATGAAGCTGTGTTCCGGGCGGCGGCCCTGAAAGGTATGGGGATTGGGGTTGGGGTCGAGGCTGCCATCGGTGATGACGGGCAAATCGCCGGTGCTGAAATCGTAGATTGGCCCCTGGTCGGTCAATGGCAGGGAGGTGTCTGGGTTGGATTCAGAGAGGGCGGCGCTGGAGGGGGAAACGGCCGTTTCCCCACTTGCCTCAATCACTCGCCCTGGCCCCGCCCGCCAGCTCCATAAGAGCAGGAGCGTCACCAACAACAAAACGGCATACCCTGCCCCACGCTCAACAATCGTTCTCTCTTCTTCCATAGACGCTTCTCTCAAGCAAAGCGCATACTACCATATTCCCTGAGAAGCGCAAAAGCGGCCCAGGCAAGCCAGAGCCGCTTTCTCTTCAATCATTCAGGAATAAGTTACTGGTAGCTGGTAACTGGTAGCTGGTAGCTGGTACGCCAGCAGCCAGCAACCAACTACATCATATCTTTCGTGAGCGATTCGAGGAATTCGTAATTTGTCTTCGTGCCGCGCATCCGTTGGAAAACGGCCGAAGTCGCGCTGCTAATATCGTAACCGGGGGTGTCCATCAGATGGCCCAACATCCGGCGCATGGTATAAACCCGCGCCAACTCGTCGCCGGAGAGCAGCAAATCTTCGCGGCGAGTAGAAGAACGCTCGATGTCGTAAGCCGGGAAGATACGCCGTTCTTGCAGGCGGCGGCTGAGCAGCAGCTCCATGTTGCCCGTGCCCTTGAACTCTTCGTAAATCACGTCATCCATCCGGCTGCCCGTATCTACCAGACAGGTGGCGATAATCGTCAGGCTGCCCCCCTCTTCCAGATTACGCGCCGCGCCAAAGAACCGTTTAGGCGGATAAAGCGCTGAGGGGTCCAGACCACCGGAAAGCGTGCGGCCGCTGGGCTGCACCGTCAGGTTATAAGCGCGGGCCAGACGGGTGATAGAGTCTAGCAGCAGCACCACATCGCGCCCCCCTTCCACCAATCGCTTGGCCCGTTCCAAAGCCATCTCCGCCACGCGGCAATGCTGGCGCACCGGCTCATCAAAGGTGGAGCTAACGACCTCGCCCTCAATCGAGCGTTCCATGTCAGTCACTTCTTCCGGGCGCTCGCCAATCAGCACAACCATCAGGTGCAGGTCGGTATAGTTTTCCAGCAAGCCATTGGCCATATCTTTAAGAACAGTCGTCTTACCCGCTTTGGGCGGGGAGACGATGAGACCGCGCTGCCCCCGGCCGATAGGAGAGACCAGGTCAATCAGACGGGTAGACAGAATGGTGGGGCTGGTCTCTAGTTTTAGCTTTTTATCGGGGAAAATGGGGGTAAGGGATTCGTAACGCGGCCGTTTTTTGGCCAGGTCAGGACTCATGCCATTGACCGATTCGACGCGCAGCAAGCTGTAATACTTCTCGTTTTCCTTGGGGACGCGCACCTGGCCCAAGACCATGTCGCCGCCGCGCAGCCCTAACCGGCGAATCTGCGAGCTAGAGACGTAAATGTCGTCCTGACCCGGCAGGTAGTTGCGCGAACGCAGGAAGCCCATCGTCTGTTTGTCGTCTTCGACAATCTCCAGAACGCCGCCGCGGAAATCTAATCCTTGCGCTTCAGCTTCGGTGCGTAAAATGTTGTAGACAAGGTCCTGCTTCTTCATGGTGCTGAAGCCGGGGACGCCCTGTTCGCGGGCCATGTCTCGAAGTTCGCCAATTTTTAATCCTTCTAGTTCTGTAATATCCATCCTGTCATTCTCCAACACACAGCCTGGTAATGGGTCATAGGCAAACAGGCTACCTTGTTGAGCAGGTAGTGTGTCTGACTGTCCACCAGGTTAGAGGAATTTGCTATGATGCGGTACAAAGGGCTATGTCATCCGGGCTGCGTACACGGCCAGCAAACTGTTTGTGTTGCGTTGTTTTAATGGTGAAAGCGGGCGGAAGAAACGGCCGTTATCCAACAACACAATCTATCAAACAAACCCTGCTACCAAAGAGCCAGGGAATAGGCAAGGCGACGATGCGCTATCCATTGCCTGAAGCGGCAATCCCACCCTATCTCCGTGCATTCTATTGCCTTTATTAACCATGATGGGGAATTAAATGTCATGGGCCAAGCCAGGTCTTTACTGAATACTCAATTACTAATCTGCAGCAGCCTGGGAATTATCTGGAGATCACTCCGGTGACGTTGGAGAGTATAACATGCGGCAGTACCCTCGTCAATGAATTTATGGATTTCTCAGGCAACTACCTCAGGCAACTACCTCAGGCCACCGCCACCTGCTCCGCTGCCAGGTACTCCTCTACTTTAGTCACCAACGAGCGGTTTCCTACGTAAAACGCCGTCCGTTGATGCAACGAGGTGGGCTGGATGTCTAAAATGGCGCTGTAGCCATTGGAGGCATAACCGCCCGCCTGTTCCATCAAGAAAGCCAGCGGCGCCGCTTCATAAAGCAGGCGAATCTTGCCATGCGGTTTGAACCGTTCGGCCGGATAGCAGAAGACCCCGCCGCGCAATAAATTGCGGTGAAAATCCGCCACCAACGAACCGATATAGCGCAGCGAAAGCGCCGGGTCCGAATCCTCTTCCTGCCCTTGCAGCCAGCGCATATATTGCTGCACGCCCGGCGACCAGCGATCCTGATAGGCCATGTTGACGCTGAGATAGCTGGGCGGTTCCGGCGGCCGCATGTTTTCGTGCGAGAGCAGGAATTCGCCGATTTCCGGGTCCAGGGTGAAACCGTGGACGCCCTGGCCGGTGCTGTAAACCAGCATGGTGCTGGAACCGAAGAGGATGTAACCAGCGCCTACCAGGTCACGCCCTGGCTGTAAGACGTCTTCCAGCCGGCCGCGCTGTTCCATCTCCAGGCAGCGGTAAATGCCGAAGATCGTGCCGATGCTGATGTTGACGTCAATGTTCGAGGAGCCATCCAGCGGATCGTAAACTAGCACGTAGGAACCTTTGCTGTGGTGGTCTGGGATGGCGAGCAGGTTTTCATGCTCTTCGGAGGCCATCACACACAAACGGCCGGTATGATCGCACAACCGGTAAATCACGTCGTCGGCGAATACGTCTAGCTTCTGTTGCTCTTCGCCCTGGATGTTATGCGAGCCAACTTTGCCCAAAATGTCGGCCAGGCCGGCCCGGTTGACTTTTCGGGCGATCACTTTTGCCGCCAGGGCAATGTCGTAGAGCAGTCCGGTGAAGTCACCTTTGGCGTATTGCGGTTGGTTGTCCAAAATAAACCGCTCAATTGTGGTAATTTTGGTCATAACTTGTGCGCCTCCTGTCGCAGGTTCTTGGGAATGTGTGGGAAAAGATGAAAAAGTGGGATAAAACGGCCGTTATCCACCCGCCGTCAGACTACCAAAGCAGCCAGGTTCACCTGGCGCAACCGCGCAGCAAACAGGCGGTTCAACGGCCGACAAACAAAACCAGATAATAAGCTATCGTGACAGACCACAACAAAGAATCAATCCGATCGAGCGCTCCCCCATGAACGCCAAAAACGGTCCCTGAATCCTTAATATGCGCTTCACGTTTCAGTAAGGAAATACCTAAATCCCCCAAAGGACTGATCAACGAAACCAGCAGCGCCAGCACCAGGGCAATCGTCCAGGGGAGTTGCAGCAGCGTGGCAAACCCCAGGGTAAACAACACCCCAAACGCCACGCCGCCAAAGTACCCTTCCACCGTCTTGTTCGGGCTTAAACGAGGCGACAACTGATGGCGACCCAATACTTTTCCCGCCAAAAACTTCCCCACCAGATAAGCGCCGGAGTCGGCGGCCCAGGTGCTGGTCAACGCCAGGATGGTCCACTGCCAGGGCGCAACCTCTAGCCCGCGCAAACGAAGAAAATGACCGCCCAGCCACCCAAACAGCAGCAGCCCCCCCATCATCGCCATCCAGTCCAACGGAGCCGTCTCGCTCCGCCGCCCTTCATACAACCAAAGGACGTAAGCC
>CAYONK010000099.1:0-10290 GCA_964405285.1 uncultured Ardenticatenaceae bacterium | reverse complement strand
GGCCGCCAGCGCCGCAAATTCCTTTTCCCAGCCCCAACCGCCTACGGAAATCAGCACTTGCACGCCCGCCTCGTGGGCGTCGGCGACGATTTGCGCCAGCTTCCAGCGATTGGCCATCGGGGCGAAGCTGCCGTCGGCGTTGGGGATGAGGAAGGCGTAGTTGAGATGGGTCAGTTTGTCGTAAGGGATCAGTTCCGGCACGACGGAACTGGTGGCATAGGCGATGACGCGGAAGGGGGGTTCTTCGTTCATGGGGGTCTCGGTGGGGGGGAGAACGGCCGTTTCCCCTCCATCATTCTGGCAAGCGGTCAACAGCAGAAAAAAGGCAAGAAAAAGCGTAAAAACCGGCGACTGGAGATTGTGGTGGCGCATCACTCTCTCATCTTGGCCGCCGCCGCCATTTGCAAGGAGTCGGTCAGGCGTTGGCGGATGGCGGGTGTCACGCTCAATCCGCCCTGGTTCATACCAAAGACGACGCCGCCCAGGACGGGCGGGGCGGCCAGCCGCACCAGCCGTGCTTTGGGGGCCAGGGCGGTGATGGTCTGCCACATCGGCTCGATCAGCAGGGGACCGCCCTCAAACATGCTGCCCGCCAGCACCACATCGAAGGCACGGTCGGCGAAATCTAGCTGGCGGATGACCCCTTTGGCCATTTCGCCCAACTCTACGCCGCACCAGCGGATGAGGTCGGCGGCGACCTGATCGCCCTGGCGAGCGACCTCAAAGATGCGGGGAGCGATTTGGGCGTCTATGTGGTAACGGCCGTTGGTATACCCTTCCAGCAAGTCGGTCAGGTCGGCGGCCCCGGCGTATTCGATGAAGAGCGGCGTCAGAGCCGTCGCCGGGCCGCGTTGGGTCCACTCGAAGGCGACTACCTGCATCGCCCGCCACACCAGTTCCGACGCTCCGGCGTATTCGCCCATCCAAAAGCCATAGCCGGTGACGCGCCCTTCGCGCTGCTGCTCCTGATCGTAGCCGCGACAGTTGCAGCCCGTGCCGGAGATCAGGCTGACGCCGGTGCTGTTTTCCGCCCCGGCGAAGAGGGCCAGACTGGCGTCGTTGACCAGGCCGATGGGGCAGTCGAGACCGAGTTTGGCGATAACGGCCGTCATCTTCGGTTTGGACGACGGCCAATCATAGCCGGCTATCCCGAACCCTGCGCCGGAAACGGCCGTTGCGCCCAACCCCGCCTGCGCCAACGCCCCCTGCAACGCCTCCTGAAGCGCGTGCAGCATCCCATCATAGCCCACGCCCTGCGGGTTAGCCGCTCCGCCTTTGCCGAATCCCACCACCTGCCCCGCCTCGTCGGCGATGGCGATGTGGGTCTTTGTACTGCCCAAGTCAGCTCCCAAAAAATAACGCATACCACTCCCTGCAACCTGCAACCTGTAACCTGCAAGTTACAGGTTACATTGTCATTCACTGCCAGAATTGGGGCAAATAGGGCCGGTGGGTTTCCAGCATGTCGTCCAAGACGGCCTGTATGCGGGCGGCGGGTGGGCCGAGGGGGTGGGTCAGGATGGCCTGATAGGCTGCTTCCCGGTCGCCGTGAACGGCCGCCTCCACCGTCAGCAGTTCATACGCTTTCACCTGCGCCAGTAGCCCGAATTGCGCTGGGGGCAGCGGGTCGGCCGGCAGCGGCGTAATCCCGCTGCGCCGGACGATGGCGGGCATTTCTAACACCCACTCGGCCGGCCAGCCAGCCACCGCCCCACCATGCGCCAGATTCACCACATGCGTCTCGCCCAGGTCGTTGTAATGGGCATTCAGAAGCTGCGTCGCCACGGTGGAATACCACGCGCCGCCACGCTTCATCAGGTCGGCCGGCGGCTCCGCCAGATCAGGGTCGGCGTATTGAGCCAACAGCCCCTTCTCTACTTCGATCACATCCTCCGCCCGCGACGGCGGCCAATTGTCCTGCTCCTTCAGCTTCTTCGCCGTGTCGTAGAAATAATGCAAATAGTAGTTGGGGATCATGCCTAGCGACTCGATCAGGCGCGGCGGCCATTCCGGCTCCGCTTCTTCGCGCAGCGCCGTCAGAAGCTGCTGCAACACCTGCGGCCACACATCCTCCCCATCCAGGGCAAAACCGCGATGCCAGGAAAGGTGATTCAGCCCCAGCGTCTTCAACTCCGCCTGGTCTGGCTCCAATGACCGCCCCATCGCCTTCTCCAGGTGGTCCAAAATCATCACCTTCGCGGTGATGGGGACGTTGCAGACGCCTACGCTCGGCGTCTCCGGCGCGTATTCGCTCAGGGCTTGCGTCACCAACCCGGCCGGATTGGTGAAGTTTACCAGCATCGCCCCTGGTTCGGCCGTTTCCTGCATATCGCGGGCGATGCTGAGGATGACGGGGATAGTCCGCAGCGCCTTGGCCATGCCGCCAATGCCCGTCGTCTCCTGCCCGATCAGGCCGTGCCGCCGGCCGAGATACTCATCCTCCCGCCGCGCCTCCATCTGCCCCACCCGCAGTTGGGTCGTCACGTAGGTCGCGCCCGTCACCGCTTCCCGCTGATCGGTAGATAGCGTGACGCTAAAAGGCGCGCCTTTCGCCGCCACCATGCGCTGCGCGAAGCCGCCGACAATAGCCAGCCGCTCCGCGTCTATATCCATCAAGCACAACTCGGTCAGCGGGAACTGCGCCGTCCGCGCTAAAAAACCATTCACCAGTTCCGGCGTATAGGTCGAACCGCCGCCAATGACTGTTACTTTCAAGGTCTACCCCTCCATGTCGGGCGATTTTCCCAATCGCTCCTTTTTAAGGAAAGCGGATGAAATGCTTACAGGAGATTGGAGATTGCGCCAATCTCCAATCTCCAATCTTGCGCCCGGACGAATTAGAAATTTGTCCTACTTGTCTACGCCGGTGATGACGATGCCCTGGACGAAGAAGCGCTGCGCCAACACAAACAAAATCAATGGCGCGACCATCGCCATCAACGAACCGGCCTGAATCAACTGTGGTTTTTGGCCGTAGATGCCGTTGAAGTATTGCAATGCTACCGAGATCGGCAGCGCGTCTCGATTGGTCGAAAGATAGATCAATGGGCCAAAGAAATCGTTCCAGGCCCAGACGATATGGAACACCGTCACCGCCAGCAATACCGGGTAAGACATCGGCAAAATTACCGACCAGAGGATGCGCAGCGGGCTGGCCCCGTCCATCATCGCCGCCTCGTCTAGCTCGCGGGGGATGGTCATGAAGTATTGCCGCAGCAAGAAGACGTTGTAGGCGTTGGCGAAGAAGGCGGGCACGATCAGCGGCAGCCAGGTTCCAACCCAGCCGATGCGCTGGAAGAAGGTGTAGGTGGGGATGACGGTGACAAAGGCAGGCAAGAAGATGGTGGAGATCAGCACGACAAACAGGAAATCGCGCCCCGGAAAGCGGAAGCGGGCAAAGCCGTAAGCCACCAGAGTGCAGGAAATAAGCGTGCCAATGAGGGTGCTAATGGCGTAGAAGGTGGTGTTCCACATCACGCGGGGGATGTTGATGGTGTTCCAGACTTCGGCATAGTTCTGCCAGGAAGGAGAAAACTGCCAGGGGCGGTTCAAGGAACGCCAGGCGACGTTGCAGACGAACTCGCCGCGCTCTGGTTCGTCGGGGTCCATGAAGGAGCTTTCGCGCAGCCCTTTGCGGGTGATGGCCAGGTTTTGCGTGCCACGAGTGTTTTCGCTGCCTTCGCACTCGGAAAGGGGGACGGTGAAGACTTCCAGGGAACGGCCGTCTTCCGTCTCATACAACGCCGGCCGCGCCGGCCAGATCGGCGCCCCCAAAATCGTGATCTGATCCTGCGTCTTCAACGAAGTGAACACCATAAAAGCGAATGGCGACAGAAAGATAAAGAGGATCGCCAGGGTAAAGAGCGTAAGAAACAACGACCTTCCACCAGAACGAATAGCGCGTGGGGATATTCCTTTCATATTGGCTGCCTCCTGCCTAAGACCGGCTCTCGCCAGCGTAATAAACCCAGTAACGCGCCGTGCCGAACAAGATAATGGTGACGATCAGAATAATCACGAACAACAACCAGGCCATCGCCGACCCATAAGACATGTTCTGGAACGTAAAGAAGGTCTTATAAAGGTAGAGATTATAAAACATGGTCGCACCCCCCGGACGCCCTGTGCCATTGTTCACCACCAACGGCACCAAGAAGTATTGGAACAGCCCCACAATGCTGAGGGTGAGATTGTAAAAGATAACCGGGGAAATCAGCGGAAACGTCACGTTGCGGAACTGCTGCCAGGAATTTGCCCCATCCACTTTGGCCGCGTCATACAATTCAGTCGGCACACCTTGCAGCCCGGCCAGCATAATCAGCATAGCGTTGCCAATGCCCCAGATGCCCATGATCACATACGTGGGATAGACCCAGTGAATATCATTCGCCCAGTTTGGCAGGCTCCCCCTGGGTATGCCCATCCACATCAGCGAGCGATTGATCCAGCCCGTCTCCGGGTTGAGCATGCCACCCCATAGAAAAATGGCCGCCACAAAGGGGATGATATAGGGCATATAAAACAGGCTGCGGAAAGCCATCTTGCCCTTGAGGTGTGGGCTGTTCATCAGGATGGCCAGACCCAGCGGCGCGAGAATGCCAACGGGCAAGGCGATCAGCCCAAAGCGGATGGTGATCCAGAGTGATCCCTGCGTACCGCTTTCTCCGCGCCAGATTTGCGGATCGTTAAACAATTGCTGATAGTTTCGCAGCCCCACAAATTGCGGCGCGCTGAGGATGCCGTCGGTGATTCTCAGATTCATGAAACTGAAAATCAGGCTGGCGATGATGGGCAAGAGGGTGAACAAGACAAGCCCGACCAACCACGGCGAGAGGAACAGCAACCCGGTACGCATCTCGCGCCGGGCGATGACGGAAAGGTTGCGGAAGGTGTTCAGCGTCGGCAGCTTGGGCAAACCCCGGCTCAGTTGCTCAAACATGGCTTTTCTCCTTAAAAAGACCTGACAGGTTTATCAAAACCTGTCAGGTCTTTAGTTGAGCAAGTTGAAACTTATTGCCTGTTGTAGATCGTGTTCAGATCAGAGATCATCTTATCCCATTCGGCGTCGAAGTCGAGCTGGCTGGGCGGGGTGTTGAGCAGTAAGTCGAAGAAGGTTTGCTGGCGCGCCCAGGCTTCGTTCCAGTTGGGTTGGAATTGTTCGGCGCTGGGGGCGTCGGGGTAGGAGAGGCCGGCGCTGAAAACGTCCCAACTTTCCTGAGAGACGAAGGGATAGTCGTTGGACTTCACTTCAAAGAAGGCGGCCTGTTTTTCGGCGATAGCCGGTAGGGCGCCGTAGATGGGCAGCAGTTTGTCTGCGCCGGTGGTGATGAGGTAGGAGAGGACGGTGAAGGCGGCTTCGGGGTTCTTGGTGCCTTTCCAGACGCGGAAGGTGTCGGCGTCTACCCGGCCATGCACCATACCATCGTCCCCGACGGGCAGGGCGCCAGCCTGGAATTCGTTGCCCGCGTCGCGGAACTCGCCGAGGCAGCAGGTGTACCAGAGCGGGGTGATGGCCATGGCGGATTTGCCGCTGTTGAACAGGTTGCCATTGCCAAATTCGGCCGCGCCGGAGAGCGGGCCGGTGGCGGTGAAGGGTTGGTCGCCCCACATGCCTTCATAAATCCAGCGGGAGGCTTCTTTCCAGGAATCGGGCATGGTGGAGACGTATTCGCCGGAGGTGTCGCCTTCAAAGACTTTGGCCGCGCCGGCGCGGTAGGCGCCCATGTAGTTGACGTGGGTTTGCCACTGCGGGCTGTAGCCGACCTGGACGATTTGATCGCGGTCGAAGCCGGCCTCAGTTGCGTTGAAGCCGTTGACGTCAATGGTCAGGCGACGGGCCACTTCGGTGAAGGTGTCCCAGTTCCATTCGACCATCTCGCCGTCGAGTTCATACATTTCGCCGTAAGCGGAAGGCGGATAGGCCAGGCCAAGTTCGTCGAAGTAGGCGGGCACGTAGTAGATGGCGGCCGGGAAGACGGCGAAGGGTAGACCCACCTGGCCTTCCTCGGTCTGGTAGGAGTCTACCAGGGCGGGGTCGAAGATGGAGGTGTCGAAACCGCTGGAGGCGATGTAGGGGTCGATGTCGAGCCATTGGCCGTAGAAGGCGTTGGAACCGCCCCAACCGACGGGGCCGATGATATCTGGACCGTTGCCGGAGGCGATTTGGGTGGCCAGGGTGTCACGGCCGCTTTCGTAGGGCACAACTTCCAGGACCAGTTCAATATCAGGGTGGGCTGCGTTGAAGTCGGCGACGACTTCTTCCTGAGTGGCGATTTGCTGCGGGTCAGTGCCGGTGCCAAGACCGACGAACCAGCGGATGCGGACTTTGTTGGTGGCGGGGGCGGGTTGGGCAGGGGCTTCAACGGCCGTTTCCTCCCCACTCGTATCAGCCGGAGCCGACGGGGCGGCCGGAGCCGCCGGTTCACTGCCGCCACAAGCAACCAGGAACAAACTCATCATCAGAACCAAAACCAAGATCAAGTATGACTTACGCATTGCTCTTCTCTCCTTAAGGTAGGTTGTTGAGATACATTCTCCTAGACAAATAAACCAGACACACTCGTGGAACAGACATTCGCCTTTTACCGTTTTTGCAGACAGCACCTCCTTTTAGCGTCAGACAATCTCGTATGGATTGGCGTTGACCAGGCAGCCACAAGAGCGGCGGATGACAATTTGGGTCGGATGCAGGGTTTCTTGTTGTGGCTCCCGCCCGTCAAGCAAGCAAAATAGCTGCTGGGCGGCTGAGCGCCCCACCTCTTCGGTGGGCGCGGAGACTGTTGTCAGAGGTGGCGCAAGAAAGGGGGACATGCGCGAATCGTCAAACCCTACCACGCTGACGTCTTCGGGAATGCACAACCCGGCCTCTTTAAGCGCGTCGTAGACGCCAACGGCCGCATCATCATCCCCGGCAAAAACCGCATCAAAAGGAGGGTGGTGGGGGTCAGCGATGAACGCCTTGAGCGAAGCGTAGGCGATTTCTCGCTCGAATGAGCCTTGCAAGGCCAATGATTCGTCAAATTCGATGTTATGAGCAGCCAGGGCGGCCCGGTAGCCAACCTCGCGCCAATACGCATCTTCTTGCTGCGATGGTCCTCGCATCAGGAGGATCCGGCGCCGGCCGTGAGCCGTGATCAGATGCTCTACCAGTTGGCGCGTTGCTGCTTTGTTTTCCACTGTCACAAAAGGAATGGCGAGATCGCTGGCCGGGGTGCGATGGATCAGCACGATAGGAAAGCCCCGGTCGTGGAACTGCCGGATTTCCCCCTCGTCCAGGCTGTCGGCAAACACGAGCAGGCCATCGGTGTTATGAACGCCCAACGGGAGCTGGCGCTGCCCCTGGCTGGTGGGGCGGCAGGTGGCGACCAATAGATTGTGGTCTTGCTGGCGCACGACCTCTTCGATGCCGGAGAGAAGCGGGGCGAAGAATTGGTTGTGCATGTTGGTCAGCAGCAATCCAATGGCGCTTGTCTTTTGCATAGCAAGATGTCTCGCCGCTGCCTGGGGGATGTAATCGAGCGCATCCATGACCTGTTGGATGCGTTCGGAGAGTTCGTCGGAGACTGGGGCGTTTTGATTGAGGTAACGACTGACCGTGGCAACGGAAACCCCAGCCTGCCGGGCGACATCACGAATGGTAATGGAAGAAGATCGTTTTGTCATGATCCTATGTAACCGCTTACGTAACCGGTTACATTATGGCATAATGTCAAATGAGTGTCAATAAATTCGGGCAAAACCACTAATTGACAATTGCCAATCGGCAATTGCCAACCGTTACCCTACCCACATGTCGAAGGCGAAGAGGGTGGCCAACATGCCGAGCAGAAGGACGCTGGCAAAGCTCCAGACACGGTCGAACGCTTTGCTGCGTCCCAAGTGAGCGAAGAAGAGGTAGAGGGGTGGGGAGACGATGACGTAGCGGGCCAGGCTTTGCGCCGAGCCGCTGAAGACGGAGAGCAGGACGACGGCCAATCCAAAGAGAGCGACGGGGGGATCGCGCCGCAGCAGCCAGATGGCGGCGACGATGGCGAGCAGCACGGCCGCCAGTTCCAGGCTGAAATAGACGGCCGCCTGGCTGTTGGTCTGGGCGTAGGCGTAGGCGTTGTTGATGTCGCCGAGGGTGCGGCTGATGGAGAGGAAGCCACGCCCGAAGTAGTGGGGCTGCAATTTGGCCCACCCTTGCCCTAATTCGGAAAAACGCCAGAGCAGATAGGCGGCGAGGGGCAGCAGGGTAGCAGCCCCTTGCGCCCCCCAGAGTCGGCCACGAACGGCCGTTTTCCCCTCTAGCCACCACGCCCACACCAACGGCAAGAACAGGGCCGCGCCATGCGCCCGCGTCCAGGTCGCCAGCACCGCCAACAGCGTCGCCCAGACCCACTGCCGCCGCTTGCTCAACAGCAGCGACCAGCAGACCAGCCCCATAAACAGCCCTTCGGTATAGACCATGGCAAAGAAGAAAGCGGTGGGGAAGATGAGCATGTAGACGGCGGCGCGCAAGGCGCTCTCCTCGTCCAGGCTCTCCCGCGTCAGGTGCCAGAGGGCGACCAGCCCCGCCAGCGTGCCAAGCAGGGTGACGACCAACCCGGCGGCGGTGGCGGCCGGGATCGGCTCCATGCCGGCCCAGCCCAGCGGCAGGGCGACGGCCCGCGTGACGTAGGGATAGAGGGGGAAGAAGGAGTAGTTTTTGATGAATCGTTCGCCGGTGGATGGGTCTACAACGGCCGTTCCCGCCTCCGGATCAGCATACCCGCCCACGGCGATGCCCAGGTAATACTCCGAGTCCCAGGCCACCTGCCGGTTCATGAACGGGTCCAGCAGGTAGATTTTGCCGCGATTGGAGATGGCCGTTGTCTCCGCCGCCGACCAGGCCACCGCCTGATCCGGCCGCGCCACCGTCAGGCGGCTCGTCACCACCCATTGAAAGCCATACAACACCACAAACCAGCCAAGCCAGATAAAAATCAAAGTACGCAAAGTCGTCTTGGGCATGAACCCTCCTGAATTTGAAGAGATTGGAGATTGGAGAGTAGAGATTGAGCCAATCTCCAATCTCTACTCTCTAATCTCAAACAACGATACAGATTGCAGCGGCAAAGTTACCACGCCGTCGGAGGGGAAGGTGAAGGGCGCGGCGGCGGGGAGTTGGTCGGGGGCGAGTTGGTGGAGAACGGCCGTTGTCAAGCCCACCCCCTCCACCTGCAACGTCACCGTCTGGGGCGTGTCCGCCAGATTCACCACCAACACCGTCAGCACGCCATCCGCCCGCTTCGCCGCATAAACCGACACATCCGCCGCGCCCGATTCGGCGTAAACCCGCTCCTGGCCGAACTGCTTAAAAAGCTGGAAGACGTAATAACTTGGCCGGAGTTCACTCCGGCCGATCAGCCCCCAGCCCCCTTGCCCGCCCTGCGACGTCAGCATCCAATGATTCAACATGAACACATCCTGCCGCATCAGTTGGCCCACCATCTCCGCCAGCCAGATCGCCCCATAATGGGAATCGGGCGTCGCTTCGCCGCCAACCGCCTGATTCCAATGGGTATTCACTTCGGTGATGGCGATGGGGATCTCCCGCCCCGTATGCTCCTGAATCAGGCCGCGCAGGTAGGGGATGGTCCGCGCCCACTCGCGGGTGTGCGCCCGCAAATCGGCCACCGTCACCACATCGCTGCCGGCCGGGAAGGGGTAGCGGTGGAACGTCACCACATCCACCAGGTCGCCGTTGGCCTTGAGAAACTCAATCATCCAGTCCCGGCCGGCCGAATCCTTGGGATTCGCGTTCGGGTTATCGGTAAATTGATGCACTTCCGGCCCCACCAGCTTAATCGTCGGGTCCACCGCCTTCATCGCCGCGGCGAATTCGCGCCATTCTCGGTTGAACTGCTCGGTATCGTAATCGTCCGCTTTGGCGAAGGTTTGCAGTTCGGCGGCGAACAGCGTCGGTTCATTGCCGATGGACCAATACTCCACCCCGTACCCTTTCTCGATATTGACGTAGCGCACCAATTCGGCCGCCTGCTCCGGCGTCGCCTCGCGCAGCCGCGCCGAAAAGGTCGCCTTCGCCCCCATTTGCGCCACAAAGTCCATGAAGTAATCAATGTGGTATGGCTTCAAATCATTCCGGTCTCCCCAGGCCCCGCCGGGGAAACGAATAATTGTCACGCCGGACTCGAAGGCGGCCGGCAGCATCGCCGGGGCCACAGAGACCCAGGGGCCATAATTGGAGCCAAGTAAATAGGGGCTGATGGGGCCGAGGTCAATCGCCGGATCGACCACCAGCGTCCCGGG
>CAYONK010000098.1:0-10319 GCA_964405285.1 uncultured Ardenticatenaceae bacterium | reverse complement strand
ACGCTGCTTCGCCGCCCCTGGGTGCGGATTTTGCTCATCTGGCTGATTGAAACGTTGGCCTTGCTTCTGCTGACTGCGGTGCTGGATGGTTTACAAGTGGAAGGCATAGCGACGGCTTTTTTGGCGGTGGCGGCCATCGGCTTGCTGAACGCCTCGCTCTGGCCTCTTCTCAGCTATCTGATTCTGCCGTTTGCCGTGCTGACGTTAGGGTTGGCGGCGTTGGCCTTGAATGGGGCGATCATTTTGCTGGCTTCGGCGCTGGTGCAGGGCTTTGACGTGGCGAATCTGGCAACGGCCGTTTGGCTGGCCTTGGGGTTAACGGCCGTTAACACCCTCCTCAGCTCCCTCCTCACCATTGACGACGACAACTCCTGGTATCGCAACGTCGTCCGGCGGCGTGTGCAACGCCGCGCCCGGCCAGAACGAAGCGACGTACCCGGCTTTCTCTTTCTTGAGATTGACGGGCTGTCCTACCCCCTCTTACGCCAGGCGATGGAAGAAGGGTACGCCCCTACGCTCAATAACTGGCTACACGAAGGAAGCCACAAGCTGGTGGAGTGGGAAAGCGACCTCTCCGCCCAGACTTCGGCCGCCCAGGCCGGCATCCTGCACGGCAACAACGACAACATCCCCGCCTTCCGCTGGTATGATCGGGCGCAACAGCGAGTCATCTCCTCCAGCAGCCCCAGCGCTCTGGTCCAGTTGGAACGGGCGTTTTCCGATGGCGCAGGCTTGCTACACGATAATGGGGCCAGTCGCGGCAATATGTTCTCCGGCGATGCCCCGCGCGTCAGCATGACCGCCAGCAAAATGAAAGACCTCTCCCGCCTGCACCTGACTGATTTTTACGCCTACTTCGTTGACCCTTACAATTTAACTCGAACCCTCTTACTGCTGGTTTGGGACTTTATTTTGGAGAAGTGGCAATTTTGGCGCGCGCGGGCCTTGGGCGTTTACCCCATCCTGGACCGCAGCAAGCGCGGCGGAAAATACCCCTTCCTCCGCATCTTCACTACCGTGCTGATGCGTGAATTGAACGTCTACACCCTGATCGGCGACATCTACGCCGGTGCGTCTTCCGCCTACGCCACCTTTGTGGGCTATGACGAGGTGGCTCATCATTCCGGCGTTACCTCGACAGACGCCCTGGACATTCTGCGCAAGCTGGACGCCCAGTTCGCCCGTCTGGAAAGCGCAGCGCGGCAGGCTCCCCGTCCGTATCACCTGGTGGTCTTGTCTGATCATGGGCAGAGCGGCGGGGCGACCTTTAAGCAGCGCTATGGTCTGGATTTGCCGCAGCTCATCCGGCAGTATGCGCGCGAGGCGCGGGTGCAAGGGATGATGGAAAGCCACGAGGATTGGGGGCACGTCAACGCCTTGCTGACCGACGCTATCCAGGGAGATAAACGGCCGAGCCAGGCGCTAAAGCGGGCGACGCAAAAGCAAACGGTAGACGGCGCCGTGACCTTAGGCCCGACCGCGCAGGCGACCGATGTGCCGGATGAGACGGAGATTTTGGTTCTGGCGTCGGGCAATTTGGGGCTGGTGTACGCCACCCAGTTGTCTGAACGGGCGACGTTGGAGCAGATTGAGCAACGATACCCCGGTTTGTTGGCCGGTCTGGCCCAACACGAGGGTATCGGCTGGCTGATGGTTCATTCGGCTGAACGGGGGCCGGTGGTGGTGGGGGCAAACGGCCGTTACTACCTCCGCGAGAATCTGATCGACGGGGAGAACCCCCTGGCCGGGTTTGGCGCAAACGCCCGCCACCATCTGCTGCGCTACGATGCCTTCCCCGACGCCCCCGACATCTACATCAACAGCTTCTACGACGCGGAAAAGGATGAAGTCGCCGCCTTTGAGGAGCTGATCGGCTGCCACGGCGGCCTGGGCGGCGCGCAAAGCCGTCCCTTTCTGCTGTACCCTGCCAGCCTGCAATTGACAGAGCCGGATTTGGTGGGGGCAACGGCCGTTTACCGGCAGCTAAAAACCTGGCTGCGCCAGACCCAGGGCTGACCTTTCTTTCACGCCTCATCCTCCGTTGGCGGAGAGGAGCGAAATCGGCTGAGAAAAAGCTCACCATAACGCGCTTCATGGTCATAGATCACCCGCGTTCCGGCAAACAAATCGTGCCAGGCCGCGCGTTCGTCGGTGATCAGCACCCAGAAATAGCCCAGAAACAGGGGGGTTGCGGAGAGCCAATAACCAAGATAGCGGCGCAGGGCGCGGCCAAAGGAGAGCGGCGCCCCTTTTGGCCCAATCACGCGGATGCCCATGAGCGCCTTGCCCAACGTCTTCCCGGCCAATGTCCAAAACGTGGTGTGGTAAATCAGGGCAACCAGGAAAGTAAACCCAAACCCGGAAGTGAAAATGACCACGCTGCGCAGCAAGCCGCCGCGCCAATAGAAATCGCCCATTACGTCCAGCAACTGAATGTTGAAAAAGCGCAAAATCAAGGAAAGGGATAAACCGACCAGGCTGACAAAGGTCGTCACCAGCACGGCGTCTATGATGAAGGCGAATAGCCGGGTGACAAAACCGGCGTAATAGCCAAGAAAGGTTTTCTCATCCGCCTTTTTCCCACGGGTGCGCATGGTCATTTTGTCTCTGGTTGCGGAAATTCAGACAGGTCCGCGACGGGCGGGGTCAGGCGCGGCTTACGGCGGGTAATGGTGCGGGCCAGCCGCTCCACCAAACTATCGGCGGTGACGGTTCGGGTGCGGACCTGCCCCACAACTTCTGAGGCGAGGCCGACGCTTTGCTGCTGGACCAATTCCTGGACCTCCTGGTTTTCGGCCAGTTGGCCGATGATTTCCGCGCTCAGTTCGGCCAACGCCAATCGCGCCAACTCGCGGCTGAACGGCTCTTCCTGTTGTCCCCGTTCGATCAGGCGGACGATTTCCGCGCGGCCGCGTTCGGCGGCCTGATTGACGCGCCGCTCTACCCGCCGCTGTAAGGGCGCGGTGAGGCGATTTTGCAGGAAGGGATGGGTGGTGCGAACGGCCGTTTTCGCCAACCGCTTCTGCACCCGCCAGGCCAACGACAGTCCGCGCCGGGCGCGTTCTTCACCGGCAAAGACGAGGCCGATGAAGGCATAGCGAAGCAGATTATCCTCCGGGGAGAGCGGCGCTTCGCCCTCCTGTTCCTCGCGCAAATACGCTTCCCACAGAGCCAGGCGGCGGGCCAACTCATCCGCCCCTTCCAAGGCGCTGCCCAACAGCAGGCGCAGCAACGAATGCAGCGCGTCAAACTCCGCTTCAGCGGAGTCCGGCTCCACCAGCTGTTTCAGCTCAGGAATCGGTTCTTCAGCGTTCATAGCAGATTACTCCGTACCGTTTATGGCCGCACCCATTCCAGGTCTGTGAGAAACAGTGAACCGCTCGGCGTCTGATCGAAGAGCAGCGTAACTTCGACGATCTGGCTCAGGTCTACGCCGGAGAAGGCGCTGAGGGGCAGGCGGATGGTGGTCAGCGGCACGCGGCCGGTGAAAATGCCATCCTGGAAGACCTCGTCTTCTTCCACATTGCCGGGTGGGAAGCGGAGCGCCGGTTCATTGGGACGAGTGGGGGCAACGGCCGTTCCCCCCGCTTCATCCGTCAATTTTACCGAAAAAGCCTGGGGCGCGCCCGCCACATTCAGCGGCGAGAGCGGGTCCACCGCCACCCGCAGGCTGATGGCCGCGTAGCCGCTCAGGTCGCTCGCCTCCGGCAGCGTGAAGCGCAGCGCCGCCCCCGCCGCCTCCCAGGAGACAATCTCCAGAGCCGGGTTGCCGGGGATGGTCAGATTATGCCGGCGGCAGGGTTCCATATCGGGGTTTGTGAAGGGGGTATAGTGGCCTTCTTCGCAGAAGAAAGTCGTCACGCCCTCAGCCACGACTGGGCCGTTGAGCAGATGGGTGGTCAGTTCGCCAACGGCCGTTGGGACCAGCAATCGCTGCCGGTCGGCGATGGGTGCGAGGGCGGAGACACGCGCCGCTCGCCCATAGAGACTGTCCGGGGCCGGGGTTTGCGCGTCCAGCCCCATCCGGGCCAGGGGGTCGGCAGCGTTGGTGGGGTCGAAAACGGCCGTTAAGAAATCATCCGCATAATCCAGCAAAAAGGCTTGCTGCTCGGTTGGGGTCAACAAGGGAGCGCAGTCGGGGCGGTTGGCATGGCCGACCATGTCCGGGCCGAGGATGCTGTTGAAACCGTTGTGGTTGGCCTGCTCCAACCAGACAGACAGCGCCCAGGCCGCCTGTTCCGGGTTCACGCGCGCCGCGTCGTAATACATTTGCCCTTCCTGGCCGATCACGTCCCCATCGCAAGCGGGCAAAAGGACTGCCAGGGGCACGCTGGGGGCGACCGGCAAGCTGAATATCACCGCCGGGGCCAGCAGCAGCAGGCCGCGCACCGGGCCATAGCCGAACCGCTCGTAGGCGTCGGGCGCGGCCAGGCCAATGCCCTCGGCCAGCCAGACAATCGCTTCGCCGCCGCGCGAGTGGCCGACGAAGGCCATGTTTTGCAGGTCGGCCCGCCCGGCCAGGTCTACGCCAAAATCGTTCTGGCCGCCGGAAACGGCCGTTGCCAGCGCCCCCAGGTGCAGTTCAACCAGTTGCCGCAGCCGTTCGCCCGCATCCGGTTCGCCAAAGCCAAAGGTGTTTTCAGCGTTGAGGTTCAGGGAGAGCGCCACGTACCCCTGCCCCGCCAGATGGCTGACCAGGTAGTCGAAGCCCTGGTAGTTGGGCTGCTCGTCTTGCGGGGCGCAGGGCCAGCGGTCTACCCCCGTCTCGTCTTCCGGGCAGCCAGGGTGCGTGCCGTGAAAGATCACCACCACAGGGAAGGGTCCATCGCCTGTCGTGGGCGCGGCGATGAGGCCATTGAGCCGCACCGGCATATTATGGAAGCGGCTGTCTTCGGGGAAGCGGTTTTGGGTGATGGTCGTGTCGCCCAGGTCATAGGGGGCGGCTTCGGGTAAGGCGCCGTCCGGCTCGGTCGCTTCGATGGTGGGAGGAACGGCCGTTGCCGTTGGCGTCTCCGTTACCCCCGAACACCCCACCAACACCAACAAAGTCAGGCCAAACAACACGATCATCTGCAAAAAACGTCTCATAACACTCCTCTCAATAAGTCGGTTTGATAGTTTGCTGGTTGGCGTATTGGTCTGTTGTTCTCCTGATTTGTTCCACCAGCTACCAGCGGCCATCTACCCTCCCAACGGAATCGCAATCAACACCATGAGCAAGCCAATCGCTGCCAGACTCAGACCCGTTTTCAGCGGGTTCGCGCCAGTGTGACGCCCCCAACTATGGCCAAGCGCAAAAAGAACGATAAACGAGATGACATTAGACATCCGAATCGCCAGAGTTAAATCGTCGCTAAAGAGGTACAGGGGGACCAGGGAGGGGATAACGGCCGTTACCGCCACCAGGGCCGAGCCGGCCGCGCCAGTCAGATCATCGCGCCGCAAACCGACCGGACGCGCTTCCCCCTCACGTAAATAGGCGAATACCTCCTGGTATAGCAATTGCCGCTCCGCCTCACGGGTGATCGGCTCTAAAATATAATCCAACTCATCGCCGATGATCGCCACGCCTTCCTCTTCCGTGTCTGCCGTCTGAAGCTGTTGCAGCAGGCGATGTCGTTCGCCCCGCTCGAAAAGGGACATAAGCGCATACATAATCCCGTCAATCACCCCCCAGGCGACTGTTGCTCCGAGGACAGCGAAGAACAGTTCACGGCCGTAGCCAACCCAAGCTACCGCCTCCGGATCAACACTGAGCCGGAAGATACTGTAGGCCAGGGTGAACGTCAGCACAATCAGGATGCTGTAAACCGCTTCGGAAAGGCGGTCAATGGGGTCCAGCAGATGATTGAGGAAACTCTCTTTAGGTTTTGCGCCGTGCCGGATGCGGAACGAGGCTCTTCTAGTAGACATAGTGACACAGAAATGCGGCGCGGCTGTTGTAGCCGCGCCGCATCAATAACAGGATAAAGTTGGCTTGTTACAGGCCGAGAAGCTGTTTTTTCTTGGCTTCAAATTCCTCATCAGTCACGATGCCCATATCGCGCAGTTCAGCCAGCTTCTTGAGTTCGCTGATGTAGTCTGGCGCGGCGGCGGCCGGGGCAGGTGCAGTGGCCGCTGGCGGGGTCGAAGAGGCGGCTGGGGTGTCTTCGGCCGTTTCCAGTTCAGTCACTTCGGCGTCCGTCAATTCTTCCGTCTCAATGTTCAAATCATTGAGCGCCTGCTCCAACTGCTCTTCGCTGAGATCCTCCGGGCTTTTGCCGGTGTGCTGCTCGATGCGCTGCACGTCTTGTTTGCTTAGTTTAATGGCTGTGGCAGTTCCGGCGACGGCGATGGCCACCATGCCGCCGCGCAGCATCATCCGCCTGCGGCGCATCCGCACCCGCCGCCGTCTGGCGCGGCGCAAGTTCCGGCGTAGCGCCCGGCTGCTGCCCAATCCACCACCTAGACTGCTTCCTCGTCGTCTCATGATTATCTCCTTACACTTCTTCCCCATCCGCGCCGAAGAATTCGCGCAGTTTGGCATCTTCTTCGTTGGAGAGGGAGGTTTGCAGCACCTTGGCGTTGAACTCGCTAAGCTGCGGCAGAACTTTGTCGGCCGTTACCTTGACCACCAACAAGAACAGGGCGGCGTGCCCCGGTTCAATTGTCTCGCCAACCTGTTTGATGAAATCATCGTCCACGCCAATGTCGGCAAATTTACCACTCAGGGCGCCGCCAATCGCACCGGCCGCCATGCCCAGCCAGGGGGCAAAGAAAAGCAGCCCAATCAACATGCCCCAGAACGCGCCGCCCAATGCGCCTGCGCCAACCAGGCTATGAAGCTGCTTGACTTTGGGCTTGCCTTTGCTGTCGCGGATGACGATGGCGGCGTCGGCCAGGGTGATCAATTGCTGCTTTTGCAGTTCTATCAGCTTGTCGCGCATTTGAAAGGCACTGGCTTCATTGTCAAACGATAAGACGATCAAATCACTCATTTTGGGTCTCCTTGTTAATCGAGATTTTAGTAGTCATTGTACAGAGGATTGGTGGGTTGAAATTTTATGTTCACCAATCACTCAGGGAAAACGACGGGGAGGTTAACGGCCGTTATTTTCCCCTTTCCCTCTTTTCCCCAGCCGCCCACGCCTCGGCTCGCCAGCGGATGGCACCTCGCCGGGCGCGTAATGGGGCAGACTGCGCGAAGGAACCAGGGCAAACAGAGCAATCGCGGCCAAAATCAAAAAAGCGGCCCTGAGGGCGCGCAGACGCGCTTCCTCATTGATCCGCACGGCTTCGGCTACCTCGTCGGCTGTGGCATTTGTCTGCGACAATACTTCGTCTAGCTGCTCATTGGTAATGAAGTTGACGTTATCCAGGTCTATCTGTCCCTTGAGCGAGGCGGGGATATTGGATTGGGCCAGGGCGCTGAAGACAATGCTGCTAAGCAGCCCGACGGCGACCACCCCGGCGAAAGCCGTACCAAGCGCGGTAGAGAGATTGTTGGCGACGCCGCGCAACGCGCCCACGTCCCCGGCCAACTCCTTCGGCGCGGCCGAGACCATGACGTTGAAAAGCAGGGTCAACAACGAGCCTTCGCCCAGGCCGACGACGATGAGGCTGAAGATGATGACCGGCGTGCGCCATTCGTTGCTGATGGTGATGGACAGCAGGGCCAGCCCGATGGCGACGGTGGTGAAGGCGATGGTGGCGATCTGGCGCGGCGAGAGCCGACCGAAAAGGCGAACGATCAGCGCGGCCGAGGCGGCGATGGCCAGGGTGTAGGGGATGACGGTAACGGCCGTTTCCAACGAATTCTGCCCCTGCACAATCTGAATATACAACGGGATCAGAAAATTGACAGCCGGGCCTAACGCCCCAATCACCAACAGCGCTACGATATTCGCCCGCTCCTCCGGCGACGCCAAAATCTCCAGCGCCAGCAGCGGCGTCTTCTGCCGCGCCACCCGCCGGTTCGCCCAGGAGAAGAAAGCCTGCCCCAGCACCACCCCCAGGATCACCATAAACGGCGCGGGGGATAAACCAACAAGCGTAAACGGCGCGGCCGGCTTCGCCCACATGATCCCCCAACTATTCAAGTTATTAAAGCCAAACGAGATCATCATGATCGCCAGCGCCGCTAAAATCGCCCCCACCCCATCAATTTTCACCCCTTCCTGGCGCGGAATCGGCCGCAAACGGAAGCTCAAGACAAACACCGCAATAGAGAGGACGCTCAACAGCCCAAACGAGAGCCGCCAGCTCACCAGCGTGCCCAACAAACCGGCGACGAAAAAGGCCAACGCCCCGGAGATGGCCGGCGTGCCCGCCATAATCCCCAGCGCCTGCGCCTGCTGCTGGCCCCGATAATTGGCCGCGATCAGCACCACCAACGTCGGCACCAGAGCGGCCGCCGCCAACCCGGCCAACGCCTGCGCCAGATTCATCACCGCCGCGCTAGGGCTGAGAGCCATCACCGCCATCGCCGCCCCATGCGCCAGCGCCGTTACCTGGAACACCAGACGGTCACCAAACATCTTGCCCAGTTTGGCCCCCACCAGCACAAACGCCGCCACAAACAACGAATAGAAAACCAGCGCCGTCCCCACGCTGGTCGCCGGAATACCCAACTCTTCCACAATCGGGCCAACCGACACCGGAATGGCATTGACGTTAAAAGCCATCTGAATTTGCGCCAATAAGATAACAACCAGGGGCAACCAGGAGACTGACGGCGCGGTCGATGCGTTGGCGGTGGAATTAGTTTTCTCAGTCATAAAAGTCTCTGCTTAGGAACGGAAATTCAATTATGTACGGGACTTGTCATTCCCGCGAAGGCGGGAATCCATGTGATTACACGAGTGGATGCTTGCCTTCGCAGGCATGACATCTTGAAGTTCCGTAGGTTATTTAATCCGCGTTCCTTAGTAACAGTCAGCCTCTTTGGTAAGTTTGTTAGTTTGCTGGCCAACAAACCAACAAACCAACAAACTTACCCATCACTCTACCTAGAAGCTCACAGGATACCCTGGGCCTAACGGGATGCCCAAGACAAACCAGACAACAAACAACAAAATCCAGGCGATGGAGATCGCCAGCGTATACGGCAGCATCAAGGCGATCACTGTGCCAATGCCCGACTCTTTCTGATACCGCTGCACAATCGTCAAGACAAAAGGCAGATACACCATCAACGGCGTGATGACGTTGGTCGGCGAGTCGCCCAGGCGATAAGCCGCCAACACCGTCTGCGGCGCCACGTCCAGACGCATAAAGACCGGGATGAAGATGGGGGCGAAGATGGCCCATTTAGGAATCACGTTGGGGATGATGAAGTTCAACACCATAATCACCAGGATAAAGCCGATAAGCAGCGGCAGCGCCCCCACATTTGCCTTCTCCAACGCATCGGCCATGACCACCGCCAACAGGTTTGGCATATTGCTGTAATTGAAGAAGGCGATGAACTGGCTGATCATCAGCAGCATGAAGATTAAACCGGCCAAACTGGCATACGTCTTCGTGACGCCCTTGATCACGTCGGCGCTGCTCTGAATCGTCTTCGCTCCAATGCCGTAGCCGATACCGGCAAACAAAAACATCAGGGTGATGATGAAAATCAGGCTGTTCATGAAGGGGGTGTTGCCCACAATCGCCCCCGTCGCCGGGTCGCGCAGCGGCGCGCCCGAAGGCAGCGTGATCAGCAGAACCAACGCCAAAAAACCGAGGAAGAAGTACAACGCATAACGCAACCCCCGCGCTTCGGCCGCTTCCATCTCGGCATCCGGCGTTTCCAACTGCGGCGCGTAATCCGGCGCGACATAAGGCCCCAGGCGCGGCTCCACAATCTTCCGGGTGACGAGCGCCGCCACCACGCTCAAGACCAGCGTCGAGACGATCCCGAAGTAGAAGTTGGCGACGATGGTGATCGGTTCGCCCCCGGCCAGCATGATCGCCTCATTGGTGATCTCGGTCAGCATGGCGTCCACCGGCGCGATCAAGATGTTGACGGCGAAGATGGCGCTGACGCCGCCAAACGCGGCGGCAATACCGGCCAGCGGATGCCGCCCCACACTCTTGAAGGCAATAGCGCCCAGAGGGATGAGGATGAGATATCCGGCGTCTGTGGCTACGCTGGACAGCACCCCAACCAGGATCAGGACGAAGGTGATCAGATTAGCGGGCGTCACCTTGACGATCCGGCGGATCAAGGCCCCCATCATCCCCGCTTCTTCGGCAATGCCGACGCCGACCATCGCCACAAAAATCACAGCGACCACGCTAAACCCGGCGAAATTACCGACAAACGAGGTGAAGATGAAGCGAATGCCCTCCACCGA
>CAYONK010000097.1:1052-10408 GCA_964405285.1 uncultured Ardenticatenaceae bacterium | reverse complement strand
CCCAGATCTATCAGGCTGGGCTGCGTCCGCGCCAACACTTCCCGCGCCAACGGCTGATTGAGCGCAAGAAAGCCAGCCAACGCGCCGACGAGGATGGCCAGCACCGCTCCTTGCAGCACTGCCATCACCGATCGCTTGAGAAAACGCGCCTCGCCCAATACGCCAGCCAACCCAGTACCAATGATCGGCGACATCAGCGGGGCCACCAACATCGCGCCAATCACCACAGCCGCGCTGTCCACAATCAACCCCAGAGAGGCGATCATGGCGGAGAGCGAGATAAGCATGTAATAGTCTACGCTTGGCCGGGCGCCGCGCCGAATGCGCACGTAGGCATCGGTGCGGTCTGTCAGACTAAGCCGGGGGATGAATGCTTGCAGACGCCAGGTGATGAAACTGGTCAGGCTGACCCAGGCAGTATCTGGCTGGCGCACGATAGCGACCGGCCGTTTGCTGGCGCGAACCACTGCGCCAGGGATGTCGCCGAACAGCAATTTGTCTACGGAACTTTCGCGGCTGGCCCCTAAGACAACCAGATCGTAGTCATCTCTGGCTTCTGCCACAATTGCGTTGGCGATGGATTCTGCTCTGACCAGTTTGGTCTCAACCCGGCCATCGCCATCCACATATTCCATCAACTGGCGCAGGCGAACGCGGGCCAGCGCTTCGGCAGCCCGTTCTTCATCGTCCGGGATAACGTACAGCGCCGTCAGCTCGACTTCTGGCGTCAGGGGCAGCAGGAAGGTAAAGGCGTGGGCGGTATTCGGTCCGCCTACCGTCGGGATCAGGATTTTGCTGATTGTTGCGCGTTGGGTCGGGTCTGTCTCGGTTGGCGCTGTTGCCCGGTCGCCGCGCATGGCAATCACCGCGCAGCCAAAGTGGTTAAAATCAAAGCGCAGATCGCTATCTCCGTGAGCCAGCAATAAATCCACTTCAGCTTCCTGGACCAATTTATGCAGCGCCCGGTTCAGGTCTGCGCCGGAAATGACCAGGGTGAAGAGAGTTACGTCATCGGGGCAGTTGGCCTCGGTCTGTTGCAATGTTTTTAAGCAGCCTGCCAGCGTGTCGGTGCTGCGGTCGGTGGCGACAGCAACGGCCAGAAGCTGACCGCCATTGGCCTGAACGAGAGAGAGGGCCAACCGCCACGCCCGGCCTAATTCCTGGCTGGTGTCAAGCAAGGCCAGAACGCGCCAGGCGCTTCCTGGTGGTAACGTGCCGTGTAAAATCTCCATAGATATCCTCTCGGATGGCTGGCTCCTTGACTTATAGAACGGAATTCAGACAACTTACAGAACTGAGAGTAGAGATTGGCGACTGGCTCAATCTCCAATCTCTACTCTCCAATCTCTTGTAGGTTATTTCATCCGCGTCCCTAAGGCGCGCAGGATGCGCCCGGCCAGGCCCGGTCCTTCATAGATGAGGCTTGTATATAGTTGCACGAGCGAAGCACCGGCGTCGAGCATGGCCTGGGCGTCGTCGGCCGTTCTCACTCCGCCCACCCCGATGATCGGCAGCCGCCCGCCGGTCTGTCTGGCGATGGTGGCGACGATTTCCCGGCTGCGCTGGCGCAACGGCCGTCCGCTCAACCCACCCTGTTCCGCCTGCGAAGGGTTGTTCAGCCCTTCGCGCTGCAAGGTGGTGTTGGTGGCGATAATGCCATCAATCCCGGCTGCCTGGATAGCGTCTAAAATTTCTTCCAGTTCGGCGGGGGTAAGGTCGGGGGCGATTTTGACGAGCAACGGCCGTTTCCCCACCCCATGCTTTTGCGCCAAAATCCCATTCTCCGCCGTCAGTTCGCCCAACAGGTGCGCCAGGTAATTGCCCCCTTGCAATTCCCGCAGCCCAGGGGTGTTGGGCGAGCTGATGTTGATGGCCAGATAGTCGGCGTAGGGGTAGACGGCCCGCATCAGCAGGCGATAATCGTCGGCCGCTTCCGCCAGGGGCGTCTCCTTTTGTTTGCCCAGACTGATACCGAGGATAAACGGCCGTTGCCCTTCCGCCAACGCCCGCAGCCGGGGCAGCGCCCGCACCACCCCGCCATTGGGAAAGCCCATCCGGTTGATCAGCGCCCCATCCTCCGGCAGGCGGAAGACGCGCGGCTTCGGGTTGCCCGGCTGCGCCCAGGGCGTGAGCGTGCCGACTTCTATATGCCCAAACCCAAGCAAGCCCAGACCCTCGGCCACCTGAACATCTTTGTCGAACCCGGCGGCCATGCCGAGGGCGTTAGGGAAGGTCAGGCCAAAAAGGTGGATGGGCTGCTGCGGCAGTTCACCGGCCAGGCGACACAGGAAGGCGCGGCCGGCCGGATGGCTTTGGGCGCGAGTAAGGGCGCGAACCGCCCGGTCATGGGCGGTTTCCGCGTCCGTCCGCCGTAAGATAGGAAAGATATATTGTTCGTACAGTGTCATGGGGAAGCTATTGTAAGCGATTCTGGTAAAATGAGCATCAAGATAACGTCTTGTTGAATGGTCGTTCTCCATGTATCTTTAGTCCCATGAACCCGTTCCGCCCCCAATCAAATTTCATCTCCCCGTCGCTCAACCAGGCGCGGGTAGTGGAATTGCCCGGCGTCCTTCTACCACCAGAGGTGCAAGGGCAACGCGGCTACGATCTGCTCTCGGCCACCACCCTGCGGGAGATGATCCGGCCCTACGCCACCGAATTGGGCTTAGAGGTAGATGATCCGGATTTGCTACCCCGCTTCAACGGCCGTTTACCCACCTCCCCCCTGGCCCAAACCATCGCCGCCGATTACGGCCGTCGCCTGGGCTGGCTGCTGCTCTGCCTGAAGCGGGGCGACCCGGCCAACCGCGCCGCCCGGCCGGATTGGGGAGACGCGCAGTGGGCTTTTTGGGCGGGCATCCGCCGGGTCTGGCTGGGCGGCGGATTGGCGTGCGGCATTCTGGGCCAGATGGCCGCCGCCACCGCCGAAACGCTGCTCCACGAGGCCGGATTCCCGGAAATGCGAGTGCGCGTCTCGCCGCAACCGGCCGATTTGCCACTGTTGGGCGCGGCGCGATTGGCTCCGCCGGAAACGGCCGTTTCCCTCGTCCTAGATTTTGGGCACACCAGCGTCAAGCGGGCCATCGCCGACTACGGGGCGGGCGGGGTCAACCTACGCCCCTTGCCCGCCGCGCCCGCCCCTTGCCGCGAGTATGAATACCAGCCCTGGCCGCTGGAGGAAACGGCCGTTGTCCACCAGGGTATGCTCGACATCATCGCCGCCACCTGGGCGGAAAGCCAACGCCAGACGCCGCCGTCGGAGCCGGTGCTGCTGCTGGCCATCGCCGCCTACCTCTACCGGGGCCACCTGATTCCCGCCCATCTGGAGACCGGCTGCTACAGCCGCCTGCAACTTCTCTGCGACCATCTGGAACGTTTCATGATCGAAACCGTCAGCCAACGGCTCGGCCAGCCCGTCACCCTGCGCCTGATCAACGACGCCGCCGCAGCCGCCGCCGCCCATTGGCAAGCGGGGGAGTGGGAGGGGGAAACGGCCGTTATCACTCTCGGCACTTCCCTGGGAATCGGCTTTCCCACAAATCCGGCAAGCGAGGTAGAATGGTAGTTGGTAGCTGGTAGTTGGTAGTTGGTAGTTGGTAGCTGGTAGCTGGCGGTCAATCGTCAATCGTCAATCGTCAATCCAAAATCCTTATGCCTGAATTTTTCAACCTCCTCCCTCCTGATGAAGCGCGCGCCTTGCTGCTGCGCCATTTGACCCGCGTTTTGCCCGCCGAGACCATCCCGGTCGCCAATGCGGTGGGGCGGATAACGGCCGTTGCCCTCCACGCCCCCACCTCCCTGCCTGCCTTCCGCCGCAGCGCCATGGACGGCTACGCCCTACGCGCCGCCGACAGCTACGGCGCCTCCGACAGCCTGCCCGCCTTTCTTCAGGTCGTCGGCGAAGTGCGCATGGGGAAAGCCGCCGACATCACCTTGCAACCCGGTCAGGCGGTCGCCGTCCACACCGGCGGCATGATCCCCGATTCGGCCGACGCCGTCGTCCCCATCGAGCAAACCCAAATCGTCGGCGGGCAGCAGGCGGCCGATCATCCGCCTTACGAGATCGAAGTGATGAAAGCGTTGGCCGTCGGACAGCATGTCTTGCAAATCGGCGAAGACGTGGAAAAAGGGCAAGCGATTTTGCCCGCCGGACACCGGCTGCGCCCGCAGGATTTAGGCGGTCTGCTGGCCGTCGGCATCACCGAAGTGGCCGTCTCCCGCCAGCCCCGCGTCGGCATCCTGGCCACCGGCGACGAGGTAGTCCCACCCAGCCTCATCACCCAACCGGGGCAAATTCGGGACATCAACAGCTACACCGTCTCCGGCCAGGTGATTGAGGCGGGCGGTTTCCCCATGCGCGGCGGCATCGTGCCGGACAATTACGCTGCCCTGGAATTGGCGGCGGCCAAACTGCTGGCCGAATGCGACATGCTCGTCCTCTCGGCCGGTTCCTCCGTCAGCGCCAGAGATATGACGGCCCAGGTGATCGCCCATTTGGGTCAGCCGGGCGTGCTGCTGCATGGTGTCGCCACCCGCCCCGGCAAACCGACCATCGTCGGCGTGGTGGAGGGCAAGCCGGTTTTAGGGCTGCCCGGCAATCCCGTCTCCGCTATGATCCAGTTCGATATGTTCGGCGTACCAGCCATCTACCGGCTGCAAGGGCTGCGCGATTTGCCCCGCCGCAGCCAGACGCGGGCGCAACTCACGCAAAACATCCCCAGTGAAAGCGGCCGGGAAGATTATGTGCCTGCCCGTCTGGAAGAGGGCGCTAAGGGGTTGCAGGCCACCCCCATCTTCGGTAAAAGCAACCTGATCTACACCCTGGTGAACGCCGACGGCCTGATCAAGGTGCCGCTGAACAAAGCGGGTTTACTGGCCGGGGAATGGGTGGACGTGAGACTGTTCTAGCCGGTTGGCTGTTAACTGTTAGCAGTCAACGGGAAATCGGCTCATCCGCACCATGAACAACCGATTTTTCTCTATTGCCGGGGCTGTGTGCCTGGGCTTTTGGTTGCTTTTTCTGGCTCTGTCGCTGCCGACGCAGGCGGCCACAGTGGGTGTTTTAACGGCCGTTCCCCTCCCCTCAGCCCCTTCTCCCTCCATCCGCGCCATCCTCTACCTGCGCGAACAGCTCAACCTGGAACAATTCAGCGTCATATCCGATGAAACAGTGCGGCATACTGCCCTGGTAGAGCAGTTGCAGGCGGTTGCCGATCAGACGCAAAACTCGCTACGCGAAAAACTGGCTGACTTGCAGACCAGCGGTCAGATCGAATCCTTTCGCCCGCTATGGATTGTCAACGCCATCGCCGTCAGCGGGCCGGAGGAACTGGTCTACAAACTAGCCGACCAGCCGGAAGTGGCCCACATTGCGCCGGATGAGGCGCGGCCGTTGGTTCAACCGCCGCAAATTCGGGAGGGGGTAGAGACGGAATGGTTAACGGCCGTTCTCCCCACCACCCGCCACAGCCAATCCCTCCCCTGGGGCATTGAGCGGGTGAAAGCGCCCTACGTCTGGCACGGATTGGGCGTCAGCGGCCAGGGCGTGACAGTCGCCATCATGGACAGCGGCGTGGATTGGCTGCACCCCGATCTAAACCCGAACTATCGCGGCCATCTGCCGGGCGGTGGTGTCAGCCATACCGGAAGCTGGTACAACGCCCCAGACCCGTCCATCGCCGCGCCCTTTGATGGGTTGGGGCATGGCACGCATGTGGCGGGAACGGCCGTTGGGCAAAACGGCCTCGGCGTCGCCCCCGGCGCAAGCTGGATCGCCGTCAACATCGCCACCCCCGATGGCCTGATCTTCAACAGCGACGCCCACGCCGGTTTCCAATGGCTGCTGGCCCCAGGCGGCGACCCAACGCTGGCCCCAGACGTGGTCAACGGTTCCTGGGGCGGCCCTGGCTGGCTGACCACCTTCGCCGCCGACCTTCAGGCGCTCCATCTGGCCGGGATTCTGACCGTCTTCGCCGCCGGAAATAGCGGGCCAGAGTCCGGCAGCATCTTCAGCCCGGCAAGCCTGCCCGGCGTCTTTGCCGTCGGGGCCAGCGACCCGCGCGATAGCGTTGCCTGGTTCTCTTCGCGCGGCCCTTCGCCGCTGACCGGCGAGGTCAAACCGGCTATCGTCGCCCCAGGGACGATGATTTTGTCGGCGCTGCCCGGCGGCCAATATGGGTATTACAATGGCACTTCGATGGCCGCCCCCCACACCGCCGGGGCGGCCGCTTTGCTGCTTTCCGCCAACCCCGCCCTGTCGCGGCCAGAGGTGATGGCGGGTCTGACAGAAACGGCCGTTTCCCTGGCCGCCCCCATCCCCAACCTGACGAGTGGCTGGGGGCGGCTGGACATTTACGCCGCCGCCAGCGCCCAGCCCCAGCTAAACGTAGGCATCCTGGAAGGCGTAGTGCGGCAGAATGGCATCCCACTGCCGGGCGCAGTGGTGACGGTAACGACGCCGGGCGGCGTGGAATTGGCGTTTGCCAGCGATGAAAACGGCCGTTATCGCGCCAGACTAAAACCCGGCCTCTACCAGATACACACCGCGCCTTTCGGTTTTGCTCCCATTGGGGCGAGCAACCTGACGGTTCAGGCAGGCCAGACAACGCAGCGCGACCTGACCCTGGATCGCCTGCCTTCCGGCACGCTCAACCTGTTGGTTTACGACAGCGTCGCGCAGCGCCCCATCACCGCCACCCTCACCATTCTCCAGACGCCCATCAGCCAGAACGTTGGCGACGACGGCTGGACCAGCTTCATCTTGCCCGCCGGGCACTACCAACTACGCATCAACCGGGCCGGGTATCGCCTGGCCAAACCGACCATCGCCATCAGCGAAAATGGGACGCACAGCCTCTTCGCCCATCTCACGCCTATTGAGCGGGTCGCGCTGGTGGACAGCGGCGCGTGGTACTACCAGAGCTACGCCGATTATTACCGAGAGGCGCTCGTCGGGTTAAACGTCAGCTTCGATGAGCTGCCCATCCACAACCCCTTCCCCAACGAGCAGCCGAGCGCGGCTGATTTGGGCCGTTACGACGTGGTGATTTGGTCCGCGCCGTTTGATTCGCCAGGCTACATTGGCGCGAACGAGACAATCAGCGAATACCTGGAAGCGGGGGGCAAGTTGTTGATCAGCGGGCAGAATCTGGGCTATTTTGATGGCGTCAGTTTTTTCCTGGAACCCTGGTGGCACACCTTGTTAGGGGCGCAATATCTGGGGAAAACGGCCGTTACCCACACCATCTCCGGCGCGCCGGAAAGCCCCTTCGCCGGACTGTCCTTCGACCTGAACGGCCCAAACAGCGCCCAAAACCAGACGTCTGTTGATCAATCGCGCCCTCGCCCCACTGCCCTGACCGACGAGAGCTTTTATTATGAAGATGGGCGCGCGGCCGCCTTGTACGCCAGCCAATGCCGCCCTTTCCATCTCGCCTACCTGGGATTTGGGCTGGAGGGGGTGAGCCGGGCAGCCGACCGGGAGGCGATCCTCAGCCGGACGCTCGCCCAATTTAACGCGCCACCGGTGGCGCATGGCGGGCGTTGGCTGCCGGAGACTATTGACGATTTTGCCACGCCGGGCGCTGCGATGACCTATACCCTGCGGCTGCAAAACCTGAGCGAAACGTTAACGGATACCTTCAATCTTTCGTTGAGCGGCAATCCCTGGGGCGACGTGATTACGCCTACCAGGCAAACGCTCGGCCCCTGCCAAACCGCCGTGGTGACGCTGACTGTGCGCCCGCCAGCCGAGGTGGTGCGGGATACGGTGTTTACCTGGCGGGTAACGGCCGTTTCGCAAAACAACCCAATGACCCAGGTCCAACTCCCCATCCGGCACAAGACACCGGGCCACATCCTCCTGGTAGACGATGACCGCTGGTACGACCAGGAAACGATCTACCAGGAAGCGTTGGAACAGGCTGGCTTCCGCTACGATTATTGGGACATCGGCTGGGACAACAACGCCCGCGGTAGTCCGCCGGGCGACTTGCTCAACGCTTACGATTTTGTCATCTGGTTCACCGGCTACGACTGGTTTCGGCCGGTCAGTCCGGCGGAAAATACGACGCTGCGGGCTTATCTGGCCCAGGGCGGACGGCTGTTTCTCAGCAGCCAGGATTTCCTGTACTATCACCGCCACACGCCGCTGGCCCGGCATTATCTGGGCGTCTTGAGCTATCTGGAATCCATCACGCCAACGCAAGTGTACGCCGCCCATCCGGCGCTACCGCCGGAAACGGTCGGGCCGTTGCCGCTCGACTATCCTCCCTTCCGCAACAACAGCGACGGCCTGATCGCCGCGCCGGGCGTGGAGCCATTCCTCTGGCACGACCAGGGGATGTTGGCCGGGCTGGCCACCGCTGGTGCCACAACGAGACCGCCAGGCATGGAACGGCCGTTTCGCGCCATCTTTTGGGCTGTTCCCTTCGAGAAAACGCCGGTCGCCCTACACCCGGCCTTGATGGGCGGCATTCTCGGCTGGCTGAGCGACCTGGGGGACTCGACCTTCACGGTGGATCGGCCGGTTGGGGTGGCCGGGGAGACGCGCCAATACACCATCACCCTGCGCAATGGGCCAGTCGCGCCTAACCAGACGAGCCTGACAAACACCCTCCCGGCCGAATTGGAGTTTGTAGCCTTCACCGAGGCGGGCGGCGCAGTTTATGAACCGGCAGGGCGGCAAGTCCGCTGGTCCGGCTTGTTGGCTGAAGGCGGCGAGCAGGTTATCAGCTACCTGGCTGCGCCCTCGGCTGCCTTGCCGCCCGGCGCGCAGATCAACAATGATCTGGAGATCGTCTATGACCGGCACGCGATGCGCCTGACGCGAACGGCCGTTCTCGCCCTGGATACGCCCGATTTACACGCTTCCCGGCTGAGCGCCGCGGTGCTGGCGGACCAACCGACCCAGTTTTTCACCTATACGCTGACGCTGGTGAATGAAGGGGTAGCAGCGACGGGGGAGATAACGGCCGTTCTCCGCCTGCCCGATCCGCTCCAACCACTGACTTCTACCTTATGGTCTAGCGCTGGCGAGGCTGTTTTGTCTGAGCAGTGCGTCACCTGGCAAACCGCTTTACAGCCGGGCCAGCGCATCAGCCTGACCCTCGCCCTGACTCGCCCCATAAGCGCCAGCGGGCCAGATTGGTTATCGGCTGCCGCCTATATCGAAACGGGGACCGGGCCGCCGTTGATTCGCGGCCACGTCGCCCATGCGCCACCTTATCGCTTCTATTTGCCAATTATTGCCCGCCCCTGACCGATTCGGGTATCATCAGAGCAGTTACGCCGCTCAGTGCGGCGAGCGCCCCGCAACTATGGGCCAAATTCAACGGATCAAAACTATGCAAAAG
>CAYONK010000097.1:0-1042 GCA_964405285.1 uncultured Ardenticatenaceae bacterium | reverse complement strand
CAGCTACAAAAATCCAACTGGTTTACGTCGAAGATGAGCCGAACATCGCCCAATTGCTGGTCAGCGGGTTGGGGTTGTTTGGCATCAGCGTACATCCCGTTTTTATGAGCGCCGAGGCGCTGCTGGAAGCGATTCACCGGCCTGAATTTGACCAGGCAGACTTGTTCTTTTTTGACATCCGCCTGCCGCGCATGACCGGCCTGGAGCTGGCCAAAGAGCTGCGACAGCGGGGCGAAACGCGCCCCTTTGTCCTGGTAAGCGCCTGGCCGGCGCCTACGCCAGAAGAGTTGGTGACGATTCAAGCGCGCTTTTTGCCGAAACCATTCGATTTCCCAGACGTGATTCAGACAATTCAGGAGCTTATGGCGGGATAACGGCCGTTTCCCGCCCTTCCCGCGCTTCCCATGGCCAAAGCAAAAAAGGAGCGATCCTCTCTTCCTAAACTCGTCCAGTACGCCTTAGGCGATACACCCCATGAGGTCATCGCCTTCCCCAATACCATGCGGGACGCCGCCGAAATTGCTGCCCACCTGGGCTTGCCAGCCGGGCAGCTTCTCAAGACGCTCGTCGTCCTCCGCGCCGGGCGGGGCAAACCGATTCTGGTCATGGTCCCGGCCGAGCAACAGCTCGACCTGAAAAAAGTGGCCGCCGCGGCCGGCGAGAAGAAGGTAACGATGGCCTCCCACCTCGAAGCGGAAAAATTGACCGGTTTACAGGTCGGGGGAATCTCGGCGCTGGCGCTGCTCAATCAGGGTTTCACCATTTTTATGGACGATTCGGCCCTGGCGTTTGCCGAGGTTTACGTCAGCGGCGGGCAACGTGGGCTGGACGTGAAGCTGGCCGTGTCTGACTTGCTGCGGATTACGGGGGCAGAGGCGATAACGGCCGTTTGAACCCACCCCACCGGCCATTCCGTTACCCGACGCTTAAGGTTTGCTATTTACAATAGCCCAACGTGACACATGGAGCAGCCTGACATGACGATTCAAACGCCCGACTGGGTAAAAGACGCTGTGTTCTACCAGATTTTCCCCGACCGCTT
>CAYONK010000096.1:0-10411 GCA_964405285.1 uncultured Ardenticatenaceae bacterium | reverse complement strand
GAAGCAGCGCCCAGGTGTAATCGAACACCGCCTGCAAGCTCCGCTGGCGCGGCGGCATATCGGCCAGGCCAGGGGCGTCGGCCAACAAGTCGAGGTTGTGGCGGATGGCTTCGGCGATTTCGGCCGGGGTGTAATGGGCGGTGAGCGAAGCGGCCAGTTCGATGCCCAGCGGCGTTCCCCCCAGCAAGCGGCAAATAGCGACGACATGGGGCAGGTCCGCCTCTGCCAGATCGAAACTGCTGTAGACGCGGGCCGCCCGGTCTACAAAAAAGCGCGCGCTGTCGCTCTGGCGTTGGCTGGCGGCGTCGGCGGCCGGATCGGGTAAGGCGAGACCGGTCAGAGGCAGCACCCGTTCGGCGCGACAGTTCAGGCGGCTCTGTGAGGTGACGAGTAAGGTGACATGGGGGGCGCGGTCGAGCAAGTCGAGCAGGAAGGGGGTGATGGCCGGGAGAAGCTGCTCCAGATTGTCCAGCAGCAGGAGCAGCCGCCGACCGGACAGGGCTTCAAAGAGGGTGTCTTGCGGAACGGCCGTTCCCGACAAGGGGATGTGTAGGGCAGCAGCGATCTGGTGGGCAACGGCCGTTGCCAGCCGCGCCTCCTCCTCCGTCGCTTCGCTTTCCTGGGCCAACCCGGCCAGCGGCACGACCCACACCCCCTGGGCGAAATGGGCCAACGCTCGCTGTCCGGCCGCCAGCGCCAGCCGCGTTTTGCCAATTCCCCCTGGCCCGGTGAGGGTGATCAGCCGGTACGCCCCATCAGCAAAGAGCGCTTCCAGGTCGGCCAGCGCCGCCTGGTAGCCGAAGAAAGGGGTGGTGGCCGGGGGCAAATTGTGGCTTGGGGCGGCCGGTGGCCGCGGCGCGGGCGGGCTGATCTTACCCGCTTTAATCGCTTCGTAGAGCGCGGTCGTCTCAGTCTCCGGGTCAACGCCCAACTCGTCGCGCAAAATCTGGCGGCAAATCTCATATTGCGCCAACGCCTGGCTGCGTTGGCCGCTGCGAGCCAGCAGCTCCATCAGTCCCCGGTGCGCCTGCTCGTGCCAGGGCGTCAGGCGCAGCTGCTGGCGTAGATAGCCCTGAGCCGCCTCCCACGCCTGGCGGGACAGACTGGCCTCAACCAACGCCGCCAAAATCTGCTCTGCCTGCTGTTGCAGCCGCTCCTGCCACAGCAGCCGCCACTCCTCAAACGCCGGGCTGTCCGGCAGGTGCAGGCCGGGCAAAAAATCCCCCTGGTAGAGGTCGGCGGCAGCGCGCAGCCGCTCCTGGCAGGTAGCGCAGGCGGCGAGGGTCGGGTGGGAGTGCGCCTGACAGCGAGCCAGCAGCGCTTGCAACACCTGAACGTCGCTCCAAACCGCGTCGGAGTCGCCTTGCAAAGCGACGCTTTGCGGGGTGATGCGCAGTAGCGGCGGGTCTGCCTCCAACAGCGGGGCGAGCGCCTGGCGCAAATTGGAGAGCGTCTGGCGCAGGCTGCTGCGGGCTGCCTGCTGGCCGTATTCCCCCCAGAGCAGGGCGGCCAAACTGTCGCGCTGATGGGGCCGGTCGCCCTCAATAGCCAGATAAGCCAGCAGCGCCCGGCTTTTGTCTGAGCGGAATTGGCCGACGACCTGCCCGGCGCAGGTCGCCTCGAATGTGCCAAAGAGGCGCAAGCGTAAGAGAGCCATAACCAGAATTATAGGCGCTTCGTCACGTTTTCGTCACGCCCGGCAAGGTAGACTGCCCGTGAAGATGAGCGAAGACTAAAGACGAAAGACGGAGGCGACGCGATGGTGGAATTGGACGGAGTAGTGGGTGGGCGACGCCCGTATCAGGCGTATTTGCTGCGTTTGTGGCAGGAAAACCCGGATGGGGCGTGGCGTTTTATGGTGCAGTCTGTGGCTACGGGCGAGCGGCGAGCGTTTACCGATCTGGACCATTTGCTGCTGTTTTTGCAGCGGGAGATGGGGGAGAGGCGGTAAAGCGCAGCGCGATTGTCCTGCCAGTTGTTTGAATTGAAACTGTAACGATTAGAAGGAGTTAGGACGATGAGACAGTTCGTAAACGAATCATGGAATGGTAAGTTGTTTGCCGGCCGTTGGGCGGCGGGGGCGTTGGCACTGGGGCTGTTGGGCCTGATGCTGCTGGTCGGCGCGCCGGTGAGAGAGGTGGTGGGGGAGGAAACGGCCGTTGCTCCCTCTCCCCTCGCCGGACTAGAACACCTGGAGGCGCTCTCTTGCGATGACGTGCCTTTTAGCCGGGTGATCGAGGTGGGCGGCGACTACGAGATGTTTGTCTCCTTTGCCGACGCGCAGTCCGGGAGCAGTTCGCAGGACAAGGTGGCCGGGTTGTTGTTCGACGCGACCACATCCGGGCAGATTGTCTATGATCAGACCTTTTTTGGTGAAGGGCCGACGACTTTGCTCAGCCCACCGGTGGTAACGGCCGTTGACTTCAACGGCAATGGTCACACAGACTTCGTCCAGATCTACACCGACGCCAACAACCAGATCAAAGGCGTCGCTTACCAACAACTTCCCGACGGCAGCACCGTCATCAGCGAATGGCAGGACCTGAGCCTAAACTACAGGAGACACGCCATCACCAGCGGCGATTTCAACCGTTCAAATACCCTCAAAAAAGAAGTGGCGTTTGTCTCCGCCAGCCAGACCACAGGTGCATTGCAGGTGAGTTTGCTGCTCGGCAACGGGGCGAGCGGCTTCTTCCCCGGCGGCGTGTCGGAGCCTTTCGGCCGGTGGCGCACCATCGAAGATAATCGCAGTTTCCCCATGTTCCTGGACATCGCCAGCGGCGACCTGAACGGCAATGGCATGGACGACCAGATTGTGGTGGGGATCATGGAATCAACCGGTAATTTCGCCCAGATTATCGTGCTGGAATATGATCCCGATTACCAATCCGGCAGCGGCAGCAACTACAAAAACCGGCTGCGCGAAATCGCCAGCGCGCGGATCGAGATCAACCAGGTCACGCAGTTTAAAGTGGCTGTCGGTGATTTTGACGGCGATTACCACAGTGAAATCGCCCTGGTCACGGCCGATTATGTGATTGCCACACCAGGGCAGGGCAATCCGATCCGCGCCCGCTTCTTCGATTACGATCTGACCAACCCGGATCAGCCGCAAATCATCCAACGGGCGGAATGGCTGCGCGATCATCGCGCCGTCAACCTCGTTGCCACAGCCGCAGATACCGCCGCCGACGGCCGGGATGAATTGGTCATCGCCTACTTTGGCCGCGATGGTCTGGGCAACAACCAGGGGCTTTACCTGACCACGCTCAACGCCGAATTTAACACCATAGCCGTCCACAACCATTGGTACGACAACGGCGGGTTCCGCGACGAGGCCAATTTCCTCTCCCTGGCGGTCGCCAATCTGACCCGGATTGATGCGTACAAGGAGATTGTGCTGGCGTTCCGCGATAGCGGCGGCCGGCTGCAAGTGGCCGCCCTGGCCGATAATCTGATTCCCAACCAGGGGATGACGCTCCTCAGCGCCATGCGCGACCACGACAACAGCCTGCGCACCATCAACCGCAACATCTCGCTGGCCCTGGGCGATTGGGACAACGACTCCTTCAAAGCCCATTATGAAGCGGCGCCAGGCGCGGACCTGCTCTGCAAGCGGGTGATTGAACCTCAGATCACCGCGGCCGTTTTTGTCCCCCCGTTTTGGCAGAATATGCAAGGCACAATGAGCCGGGAAGGCTCCATCGGCCAATCGCAGTTCCAAAGCCAGACGATAGAGACCTCGCTGACCAATTTCCGCTCGCACAGTGTCTCCGGCTATTATGGCATTGGGGCTGGTGGCGAGGTGCTGGGCATTGGGGCAGAGACGAGCATTCGGCTGACGGCCGGGTATGATTACAATACCAGCAGTTCGCAGGGTAGCGCTTATTCGCAGGGACAGACGACCCATGAGGCCAACGCCAACACCAATAATTTCTTGCTGTACGAATCAAGCGCCTATGACTGTTTCCATTACCAGCTTAAGCAAACGGACGAACCGCTGGACGCCAGCCTGCGCTTCTGCGAATACTTGAGCCTGGCCAGCCAGGGGCCAAACCTGGAAAGTTGGGACCGGGATAACAGCCCGCTGACGCGCGCCGATGCGTATCAATGGACACCGGTCACGCGGGACTGGGCGGACCTGACGCTGTTCCGGGGCGCGTATGCGGCCCAATCCAGCACGGACTTTGGCGGCGTGGCCAGCCGGGCGGTGGATAAGCAGCTTGATACGGCCGGGAATTTCGACGGCGCGTATGCCAATCAATCGGTGACGCACACGGCCTACGAGAATCAACCCTGGTGGCAGGTGGACCTGGGGGCGGTGCAACCGCTGGAGAAGGTGCGCCTGTGGAATCGCACGGACGCGAATTGCGGGAGCATCCATTGTTCGGAACGGTTGGCGAACTTTTATCTCTTCGTCTCTGAGGTGGATTTCCGCCAGATCAGCAATGATCCGGATGTGCTGCGGCAAGACCCGCGGGTGCGGACGTACACGCTGAGCGACATTCACGCCGAGCTGACTATGGACAGCGCCGCCGGCCGGGTGACGACGTTCCAGACGATGCGGCAGAATGGGAGCCAGTGGTTGCCGGTAAACGGCCGTTACGTGCGCGTCCAACTGGCAGGTGAAGGCATCCTCTCCCTGGCTGAGGTGCAAGTCTTTGGCCCCAACCACGTGGAGCCAGACCGCTACCCGGTGCAGGTGGCCGACAGCACCCCCGGCGACAATCGTTTCGAGGTGCGCCTTTACAACCCGACCACCGGCCAATACCAGTGGGTGACGGTGCGCGGCAATTTGCAATGGAACGGCAGCAACCAGCAAGTGCTGCAAAACAAAGTGGTTGGCCCTGGCGAGAGCATCGTGCGCTGGTCGGTCTACAACGACAGCGTGAACAGCAGCATCTCGGCCACGTCGTCCACCCACGCGATGCGTGTCGGCACAGAGTTCGACTTCAAAGCGGGCGTGGTGGTTAATACTCAATTTGGGGCCAGCTATGAGTGGACGGCCGGCCTGACCCGCGACGAGGTGCGCAGCTATTCCTGGGGCCAGGGCTTCGAGATGGGCGGCTCTGTTACCGGCTTCCCCAACAGCTACAGCGGACTGCCCTGGGTGAATGCCTGCAAATACCGCTTCCAACCCTTCGTTTACGAAATTGTGGAAGAGTCGAGCTTTGGCTACACCCATCGCTTCCCGATATTGGATTACATCGTGCCCACCGGCGATGGGGAGGCGTTCCTCATTCGCGGCAGCCAGGCGTTGGAATCGTGCCGTCAGGGGCAGTTCGTGCCGCCCAATCAGGCACCGCAGGCCAATGACGTCGCCTACAGCGTGGTTGGTGGGATGTCTCTGACCGTCGGCGCGCCCGGTGTGTTGGCCAATGACGTGGATGGCGATGGCGATCCGTTGGCGGCGCTGCTGGTGAGCAACGTGGCGCATGGCGCGTTGTTGCTGAACCTCGACGGCTCCTTTCACTACACGCCGCAACCGGGCTTTGTCGGCACGGATGCGTTCACCTACCGGGCCAATGATGGGCTGGCCGATTCTAACGAGGCGGTGGTGACAATCACGGTCCTGGACCCGGCCGATTTACACTTTGTCTGGCTGCCGCTGGTGACGCGGCCTTGATGAATGGGCAGACCTGTCAGGTGAGCCAAACCTGGCAGGTCTGCCCGGTAAAAGGGCGGATTGGAGTTTGTTTTAGCGTTTGTTACAATTACGTCTTGTTTACGATGACTCTTGGACGAATTTGCCTTTGCAGCAGACAGGCAGAGAACGATGCTCTCATTATCCCCACCCCTCTGCGCTTGATAACCCGCAACGTTCAGATTCACCAACGACCTGACAAACCTGTCAGGTTTGAACGGTTGTTGCCGTACATCTAGTTAAGACAAACAAACGCAATGAGTAATTTTGACCCTTCCGCCTACCGCATTCTCGTCGTGGACGATGACACTCTAGTTTTGGACATGATTGAGGAGACGTTACGGCGCAGTGGCTTCCAGGTGGCTACCGTCAATTCTGGCGAAGAGGCGCTAGATTGGATGAGAAGGCACGGGCTGCCGCACCTGGCTGTGCTGGACATAAACATGCCGTTTGGGATGGATGGCATGGAGTTGTGTCAGACGATCCATACGTTTAGCGATTTGCCGATGGTGATGTTAACGGCCGTTGAAGATGAGGACATCATTACCCAGGCTATTGAAAGCTGCGCCGAAGATTATCTGACGAAGCCATTCCTGCCCGGCGAGTTGATCGCCCGCATCCGGCGCATTCTGCGGCGCATTGGTGATTTTGCCTTCCCGCTAGATTCGCTAACCCGGGTGGACGATGGGCTGTCTGTTGATTTTGTCGGCTGCATGGCGATTGTGGCCAACCGCCCCGTCTCTCTGACACCGACAGAGGTGAAATTGCTTTATATTTTGATGCGGACCGCCGGGAAGACTGTGAACGGCCGTTACCTGATGCGTCGCCTATGGCCTCAAGACGCAGACCACGATGAACGGCTGCGCGTTTACATCCACCGCCTGCGCAATAAAATCGAAGAAGCAAACCCTGAGCATCAATACATCCGTTCCGAACGAGGCCTCGGATACGTGTTCGTGCCTTTCGCACCGGAAACATGAGGCAAACATGGAAGCCGATCATCAAGAAATAACTATTCTTGTTGTAGACGACAATCAATATACGCAGCGCATTGTGCAATATGCGCTGCAAAATGCGGCGTTTAAGACAGTGACAGCCTCTTCCGGTGAAGAGGCGTTGGCGCTTTTTCAGACCGCTGGGTTGCCCCATCTGGCCATTGTGGACCTGCACATGCCGCCGGGCATGAGCGGTTTTGAGTTCTGCCGCACCATCCATCAATTTACCGATTTGCCGGTGATTATGCTAACGGCCGTTAACGAGGAAGACACCGTTATCGAAGGGCTGGAACGCTACGCCGAGGATTACATCATTAAACCCTTCAATCCCGGCGAATTGATCGCCCGCGTGCGGCGCGTGCTAAAGCGCCTGGGCGGTTTTGCTTATCAACTAGACAGCCTCACAGAAGTGGACGAACGTCTGAGTGTTGATTTCCCCCACCGCCGCGCCCTGATCCATGGACAGACAGTCTCCCTGACCCCCACGGAGACCAAATTACTCTACATCTTGATGCGTCAGGCTGGCCAGATTGTGCCCACCGAATACATCCTGCGCCGCCTCTGGCCGATGGAACCCGCTTTTGAGGATCGGCTGCACGTCCACATGCACCGCCTGCGCCGCAAAATCGAAGATTACGACGACGAGTCACGCCCTCGTTACATCACCTCTGAGCGCGGTTCTGGCTATATCTTTTACGACCGCAACTTGTAGAGGCGCGATCCGGCGCTGCCTCTGCTGAAATCATGACACATCCCTACACGCTTGACGACGTCCGGCGGGCGCTCGCCCTCGAAGATTTTGATCCCTGGGAAGCTCACTTGAAGATGGCTCCGCTAGGCGCCGGGCGCCGTCCGCCGGACGATCTGGCGCAGGTGCGCATTGGCGCGGTGCTGCTGCTGCTTTACCTGCGCCACGAAGAACTGCACCTGGTCCTCACCCGGCGACGCGACGATTTGCCCGCCCACGCCGGTCAGATTTCCTTCCCTGGCGGTCGTCGGGAGGAGACGGAGACGCTGCTGGAAGCGGCGCTGCGGGAGACGGCGGAGGAGATTGGGGTTCCGGTAACGGCCGTTGATCCCCTCGGCGAACTGACCCCCATTTACATCCCCCCTTCCGGGTTTCTGGTCCACCCCTTCGTCGGCTGGTATCGGCCGGCGCGCCAGCCGGTCTTCCAACCGGCAGCCCACGAGGTCGCCGAGATCATCGAAGCGCCCCTGGGCCGTCTGTTAGACCCGGCTGCCGCCACTCAGGAACCCTGGCTGTTTCACAACCACGAAGTTTTGGTCCCTTACTTCGCGCTAAATGGGCACAAAGTTTGGGGCGCAACCGCGATCATGCTCAGCGAATTTATTGAAAGACTACGGCAACTGAGGGAATAGAGATTGGAGATTGGAGATTAAAAACCCCCAATCTCCAATCTTCAATCTCCCGTCTAGCCAATCAAAGCAATCGCTTCAATTTCCACCCGCGCGCCCAGGGGCAGGCCAGACACCTGGACGGTGGAGCGGGCGGGGGGATTCTGCGGGAAGAAACGGCCGTATACCTCATTCATCGCCGCAAAATCAGCCATATCCATCAAAAAGACGGTGCATTTGATCACCTGATCCATCGAAGTTTCGGACGCCGCCAGAATCGCCGTCAGGTTTTGCAGCACCCGCTCCGTCTGCTCCGCCACGTCGTCAGACACCATTTTCCCCGTCGCCGGGTTCAGGCCAATCTGCCCTGCGGTGAACAGTAAATTGCCCACCCGCACCGCCTGCGAATAAGGGCCGACGGCTGCCGGAGCCTGATCTGTGTGAATAATTTCTCTGTGCATTATCTCTCCTATTGTATAGTGCTAAAGGTCATAAACTGACTTGTTGGTTACAGGTTATCAAAAACCTGTTCAGCAATTCTCAATTTGGGCTTGATATTTGTGTAACCAGCCTTATTTCTACGCTTTTCACGCTTAACTGTCATGCTGAGCGAAGCGAAGCATCCCTACGGCCCTGGATTTTCCAGGGGAACGGGATGCTTCGGAGGACCTCAGCATGACACCTTGCTTGTTAAATTGAGAATTGCTGAACCTGTTTTGGTCCATTTTAACATGACCGAAAAATATGATAAACTGGAACGATGAATTTGTGGCCGCTTGTCATTGAGCTAGGCAGGTTTTCCCTGACCAGCGTCACGCCTTTGGATGAACTGTTGTGGTTCATCGCCGGAGTGGTTTTGCTGGCTGGCTCATCGGCGGCCGTTTTGTGGTGGAACCGTCGCGCGCGCCGCGATCCGTTTGCCTGAATTCCCATATTGATTAAAAATCAGCAGATGGCGTTGACGATGCGGAGATAGCTCTGCGTTTTCACGCCGCTGCGTTAAACTTTTCCGAGGAGCGTCAAGATGATCGATGTTAATCAACTGCGTCGTGGGGTCTCATTCACCTTCAACGACAACTTGTACAAAGTGAATGAATACAGCCACAACAAACCAGGGCGAGGTAAAGCTACCATTCGCGTAGGTGTGCGTGATCTGCGTACCGGGACCAATTTGCAACTCACTTTCACCTCTGGCGACCGGGTAGAAGACATTCGCCTGGATAAGAAAACGTACCAATATCTATACGACGAGGGGGATTTCCACGTCTTTATGGACATGGATAGTTACGAGCAGCAGCACGTTGCCCAGTCGGTGATGGCGTCTGACCGCCACTTCCTGCGCGACAATATGGAATTGGAGCTGCTCTCTTACGAAGGCGAGATCCTCGACTATATCTTGCCGAAATCTATGGAATTCGACGTAGTTGAGGCGGAGAACGCAGTCGCCGGGGATACGGCCACCGGCGCGACGAAAGAGGTGATCACGGAGACGGGGCTGAAGGTGAAGACACCGCTGTTTATCCAGGTGGGCGACCGGATCAAGGTGAATACAGAGACGGGCGAATATATTACCCGCGTGTGATGGACGGCAACGGCCGTTTGTCAATGTACACACCCTCTCCCGAACCATAACTGCCGGACTTGTTCGGGAGAGGGTGTGCTGCGTGAAAAAAGCGTTCTTTTCCCACTTTCTTCCTGCCAACCCCCTTGTCAGCGCCCGCCAGTTTATGCTATAGTGATCTTGCCTTTATGTTAAGGTATAGCCGGTCTGGGTTAACCGGCTATTTGGGTTATGTTTGCCGCCTGTTGCGGCGCTCTTCATTCCGTCAGGAGGAAAGATGAATATTTTGACACGCCTTTACCGGTACAAAAGCCTGTTTGCGCTCATGTTCGCCCTGGTGTTGCTCTTGGGTCTCACAGCGACCACCTTCGCGGAACCGGCGCAGCAAACAGGCGGATTTTTTCATACCGTGAGGTATGGTGAAACGCTGTCCGGCATTGCCCGGCACTATGGCGTCAGTATGCAGGCGATTCTGGCCGCCAACCCGCAAATTCACAACCCCAACCTGATTTTTGCCGGGTCACGGATTTTCATCCCGCAGGGGCAAGTTCCGCCGCCTCCACCCCCGCCGGCCTGTCGTTTTTACCACACCGTCACCTGGGGCGATACGATGTTCAGAATTAGCGCTCGTTATGGGGTGGATATGTGGACCATCGCCCAGGCCAACCGGATTTACAACCTGAACCTGATTTACCGGGGGCAGGTCTTGTGTATTCCGTAGATAGTCTGTAGTTGAGAGTTAGTAGTGGAACCGCCGGGGCGTACAGCGACTCGGCGGTTTTTTGTTGCTGCCCTCGTCCCAGCAATTCTCAATTTGGGCCTGACATTGGCGTCTGCTACCCTGTTCACGCTCAA
>CAYONK010000095.1:0-10489 GCA_964405285.1 uncultured Ardenticatenaceae bacterium | reverse complement strand
AAACAACTCGTAAAATCCAGCGATGAAGCTGTCCGGATCGTGCAGCAAGCCGATGTCGCAGATGATCCCGATGAACACCTTTTGGTTATAGCTGATAATGCTCAGCCCCAACGACACGCGGCCAGATTGCGGAACCCAGGCCATCACCCCGGCCAACTCCTTACCGGCGATGTAGAGCGGCATTTGCGGGCCGGGCACGTTGGTCATCACCACTGTCGCCTTGCTGCCAAACATATCCACCATGCGCGTCTGCGCTTCGGCCGGCGACAGGCCGATCCCTTTGAGAATACCGAAGGCGACCACCGCTTCTGGCGTGTTCTTCAATTCTTCCATGCGCTGCCGCACCTCGTGCAGCCGGTCCAACGGATCGGCGACGTTGACAGGCAGCGTCAGGTAGACGATGCCGAATTGATTGCCCAACTCCTCCATTTTATCCGGCGGGCGGATGTTGACCGGCATGGCGGCGCGGAAGCTGACGCCATCTACCGGCGCGTTGTGTTGGATCATATAGCGGCGCAGCGCCCCCGACATGGCCGCGACCAGCACGTCGTTGACGGTGCCGCCGGTGACATTTTTGATCGCCTTAATCTCCGGCAGCGAAAGGGGTTGGGACCAGGAGGCCCGTTTGCTGACGCCAAGCTGCCCCTTGAAGATGGTTTTCGGATCGGGGGTGCGGAAGACGAGGCGGCCGGCGGCCAGGGCTGCTTCGGTCCCTTGCACGGCGCGGTCTACCACGTGGGAGGGGTTGTGGTAGGTTTCTAGCCCCTCCTGCACCAGCAGTTCGGTGACTTCTTTGGCGGTATGAACGGCCGTTGACGCCTGCCGCGCCAATGAACTGAGCAGCCCAAAACGGCCGCCGCGTTTTTGGCGGCTGCTCTCATTCTCCAGGCGCGGATGCTGCATAGAGGCTTCCGGCGTCATGTCGGCCATGGAGAGCAGCACGTACATCAGGGCAATGCCATCGGCGATGGCGTGGTGCAGGCGCGAGAAGATGATGGTTCCCTCCTCGTACCCTTCGATAAAGTGGACCTGCCAGAGCGGCTTGCTGTAGTCGAGCGGTGTACTCATCAGGTCGCTGATCATGGTCTGGAGGGAGGCATAGTCGCCGGGCGCGGGCAAGGCAACGCGGTGAACGTGGGCGTTCAGGTTGAATTTAGAGTCTAGCTGCCAGTGCGGGCCGGAAAACGGCCGTTTCGGATAGACCACCCGCTGCCGGAATCGCTCAAAGCGCAGCCAACGATGGCGCACCACTTCAAGGAACTCGGCGAAGTCGAGCTGCTCCTTAAAGGTGAGGATGCCGGACACCATCATCAAATTGGTCGGGTCTTCCATGCCCAACCAGGCGGCGTCTACGCTGGATAATGGTTCTTGGTTGCTCATAATCCCTCCTGAAAAATTGTCAATGGTCAATGGTCAATTGTCAATTGTCGGTTGGCCATTGACCATTGACAATTAACAATTGACCATTTCTACACGATGATTTGTTCTTGAAACAGGGCCAACTTGGCCTGGTTGATACCTTTGACGCGGGTGAGGTCGGCAGGGTGGGTGAAACGGCCGTTTCCCTCCCGATAGGCCACAATGCGCTGCGCCAGGGCCGGGCCGACGCCGGGCAGCGCGTCTAACTCGGTGGCGGTGGCGCTATTGACGTTCACCTGGGGCGCCGGGGCGCTCTTTGAGCCGGGCAGCGTTTCCAGGCCCGCGTCAACCCGGCGGGCGCGTTCCAGCAGCGCCGCGAATTCGGCGTAAAAGCCTTCGATGATTTCGTCAGGTTCGGGGATCAGCCCTACGTCGCTGTTGACGCCCAGGCAGACCCGGTTGGCGTAGCTGAAAATGGAAATACCCAGGGCGACGCGGCCGGCCTGGGGAACCCAGAACATCATCTCGTCAATCTTCTGCCCGGCCAGGTAAAGGGGGATGGGGGGGCCGGGGACGTTGGTCATAACGGCCGTTGCCTTGCTGGCAAACATCGAGACCGACTGCGCCTGTAATTCGGCCGGCGACAAGCCGATGGCGTTCAAAATACCGATGGCCACCATCGCCTCCGGCGAATTCTTCAGGGCATCCATCCGCCGGTGGACCTCTTGCAAGCGGGCAAACGAATCGGCGATCCCCACCGGCAGCGAGAGGTAGACAATGCCAAACTTGTTGCCCAGCGTGCCCATCTCTTCCGGCCGGCGCAGGTTCACCGGCACGGCCGCCCGGAAGTTCAACCCTTCAACCGGCTGCTCCCGCGCCAGCAGGTAGCGGCGCAGCCCGCCCACCATCGCCGAGACCAGCACGTCGTTGACGGTGCTGCCGGTGACATTTTTAATCTCTTTCACGTCGCGCAGCCTGAGCGGTTTGGACCAGGCGGCCCGTTTAGCCACGCCCAGACTGCCGCGAAATATCGTCTTGGGGTCCGGCGAGCGGAAGACCAGTCGGCCAGTCGCGGCGGCCACGTCGGCCCCTTGCGCCGCCAGTTCCAGGGCGCGCGCCGGGTTGACAAGCGTCTCTTTGCTCTCATTGAGAATGCGGCCGGTCAGGCGGCGCGTGACGTTGAGCGTGGCGGCGGCCTGTTTGCTCAATGCGCTCACAAGACCCCCGCGCCCATCTGCGGTATCTTCCGGTTCGTTGGCCGGATGGTTGAGCGAGGCTTCCGGCGTCATGCCGGTGAGCGAGAGCAGGACGTAGACCAGGGCCATGCCGTCGGCGATGGCGTGGTGCAGCCGGACGATGAGGGCGCAGCCGCTGCCGTAATTTTCCACCAGGTGCATCTGCCAGGGCGGCTTGCTGAAATCGAGCGGCGTACTCATCAGGTCGCTGACCAATTCTTGCAAGGCGGATTGGTCACCGGGGGCGGGCAAGGCGATACGGTGCAGATGCGCTCTCAGGTCGAAGTCGGCGTCGTCTTCCCAGTAGGGCGTCACCAACGGCAGGCGGGATTGGACGATGCGCTGCCGGAAGCGGATGAATTTTAAGAAGCGCTTCTGTAGCACTTCCTGGATGGCGGCATAATGCACCGGTTGGGTAAAGGTTAAGACACCCGTCACCATCATCAGGTTGGTAGGGTCTTCCATACCAAGCCAGGCGGCGTCTACGTTAGATAGCGGTTCACTTTGGCCCATAGCTGGTCCTTTTGGCGGGCAGATGGTGGCGCAACGGCCGTTCTTCGCCGTAGTCGCTTCTGTGTCTTCAAATCGGTGGTTTTGCTGGCCGTGACAAAGGTGTAGAAGGCCATGGGTTGATTATAGCGTAGATACGCCGGTTAGGTGTAGGGAAAGTTGGAAAGTGGGAACGGCCGTTTCCTCAAAATTTCCATGAGCTACGTGTAAGAGATTGCCACTTGCTAGAAGCAATCGAACAGGCTATGGTACAATGCCGGATTGGAAGAGGCTTGAGTCTGCCGCCCCGATAAAAGCGCCCTTCCGAAAAATTGTCAACGTGAAGAAAGGAGTTTTTGTGAACAAGAAAAGAGTTACCCCGATTGGCCTTATCGCCGCCATACTTCTCTTATTGTTGGTTGCCGCTTGCGGCCCGGCGACGCCCCGCGACGGCGCGAACACCGAACCGGCAACGGCCGTTGCCGAGCAGCCAGCTGTTGCCGACCCGGCTGCCGATGCCGGTATTGGCCTGATGGACCTGAGCCAGCGCATGCCCCAACCGGTTGACGAGTACGTCGTGACGGACAGCGGCCTGAACTATTACGACCTGGTCTCTGGGGATGGCCCGGAACCAAACGACAGCGACATCGTCACCATTCATTATGCTATCTGGCTGGCCGAAGGGTTCGATGCCCCCGGCCCGCAGCTGCTTGAAGATTCCCAGGTGACCGGGCAGCCGATGACCTTCGTCTTAGGCAATGAGCAGATTCTCCCCGGTTGGGAAGAAGGCGTTTCTACCATGCGCATAGGCGGGCAGCGCCAGTTGGTGCTGCCGCCCGAACTTGGCTTTGGCGCTGATGGGGGCGGTTTCCTCCCTCCGGATACAACGCTGATCCTTGAAGTGAGTTTGCTCGACATCGAGGCTCCCCCCGTTCCGGCGTCGGTTTCCGAATACACCACCACGGAATCCGGCCTGCAATACGCGGATTTGATGGAAGGCGCCGGCGATTCTGTCGCTGACGGCGACATGGTGACGGTGGAATTTTCTATTTGGGTGGCGGATGGCAATCGCTATTTCACCAGCTCATACCAACAAGGCGTCACCTTCGATTTCCGCGTGGGCAGCGGGCAGGTCTTCTCCGGCTGGGAGGAAGGCGTCACGGGCATGCAGGTTGGCGGCTATCGCCAACTGCTCATTCCCTCTGATCTGGCCCTGGGCGAAGAAGGTTTCGGCAACGTCATTCCGCCCAATGCCGATTTGCTCATGGAGGTGGTTTTGATCAGCCTGAGCAAACCGGTCGTGCGCACTGATATTGACGAGAGCGAATTCACCACCACCGAGAGTGGCCTGCGTTATTTCGACATCGTGGAAGGGGATGGGGCGACGCCGGAAATGGGGCAAACGGCCGTTGTCCACTACACCGGCTGGCTGGAAAATGGCGTCCAGTTCGACAGCTCCGTCGAGCGCGGCGTGCCCTTTGAATTCCCCGTTGGCCTGGGCAGCGTCATCGCCGGTTGGGATGAAGGTGTCGCCACCATGCGCGTCGGCGGCAAACGCCAACTGATCATCCCGGCTGAATTGGGCTATGGCGTCGCCGGGGCCGGGGCCACCATCCCGCCCAACGCCACCCTCATCTTCGAGGTGGAACTGCTGGACATAAGATAAACAACCTGAGACCGGAGATTGGAGATTGAGATTGAGTCTCCAATCTCCAATCTCCAATCCCCCAATCTCCCCATGAGCGACGCCGATCCCGCATCACCCCAATTCGTTCATCCCATCGAAGCGGAATTCGCCCGGATTCTTGACTATTACGGTATCCGTTGGCAGTATGAGCCGACCACTTTCCCTTTGGAATGGGATGAAAGCGGGCAGGTCACAGTTGCCTTTTCCCCTGATTTTTACCTGCCAGACGAAGACCGCTACGTGGAGTTAACCACCGTTCGCCCTAAACTCGTCACCATCAAGAACCGCAAAATCCGCCGCCTGCAAGAGCTATACCCAGAGGTCAACATCACCCTGCTCAAGCGCAGCGATCTGCGCGACATGATGCTGCGTTATGGCATGGATCAACACGCCGCCGACATCATGGGCACGGAGGCGCAAGAAAAGCGATGATCAGCCGTTTTCTGCCGCCAGAAGCATACCTGGAGCTAAACGCCGGTATCAGCCAGGTTCTTTTTAGTGAAGCCGAGATCCAGCAAAAGGTGCTGGAATTGGGTGCGGCCATCTCCCGCGATTATGAAGGCTGCCATCCGCTGCTGGTGGGTGTCTTGAAGGGTGTCTTTCCCTTCATGTCCGACCTGATGCGGGCGATCACCATTCCGGTGGAAGTGGATTTTATGGCCGTAGCCAGCTATTCGGCCGAGATGCGCGATAGGGGCTTTGTCCGGCTGCAAAAAGACCTGGATACCTCTATCGCCGGCCGTCACGTCCTATTTGTCGAAGATGTGGTAGATACCGGGCTGACGCTGCATTATCTGTTGAACAATCTTCGCGCTCGCCAGCCCGCCAGTTTGAAGGTGTGCGCCCTCTTCACTAAATCGCGCCGTCGCCTGATTTCCGTGCCGCTGCAATACAGCGGTTTTGAACTGCCGGATAAGTTTGCGGTGGGCTACGGCCTGGATTACCGGGAACTGTACCGGAATTTGCCGTTTGTGGGCTTGTTGAAACCGGCCGTTTTTCAGCCGGATTAGGAGTAGGGGAGAAGGGGAGAAGGAGAGCGGGGGAGAAAGTTGGGGTGCTTTAATGGTGGTTTTTGGTACACTTTGCCCCTTTGCATCTTTGCGCCTTTGCGTTGAAACATTTAGGGAGAGACGATGAAACTAGGCATTATTGGCCTGCCGAGCGCGGGCAAGACGACGATTTTTAACGCGCTGACGAAGGGGAACGCGCCGACCGGGCAGAGCGTGGGGGGGCGGTTTGAGACGATAACGGCCGTTGTAGACGTTCTCGACCCCCGCGTAGACATCCTCAGCGCCATGTTCAAGCCGAAAAAGACCACCTACGCCCGGATCACCTACTCCGACGTGGCCGGGCTGCACAAAAGCGGCGACGAAGGCAGCGCCCTCAGCGGCGCGCTGCTCAACCATCTGGCCGGGCTGGATGGCTTCGTCCATGTGGTCCGCGCCTTCGAGAGCGACCTGGTCCCCCATCCCGACGACACGGTGGACGCGGCCCGCGATCTGGCGGCGCTGGACATGGAATTTCTGCTCAGCGACCTGGCGACGGTGGAGAAGCGGCTGGCAAAGCTGCACGAGGGGCTGACCAAAGGGGCCTTCAAGGAGAACAAAGCGGCCGCCCAGGCAGAGGCCGAGTTGTTTGAACAGTTGAATGAGGCGTTGTCGGAAGAACGGCCGTTGCGCGACCTCTCCCTTAGCGAAGAGCAGTTAAAAGCGCTGCGCGGTTATGGCCTGCTCACCCTCAAGCCCACCCTCGTCGTCGTCAACATCGGTGACGACCAGGAGGAAGCTCCCCTGGCGTACGCCCACAACCAGACCATCGTCACCCACCTGCGCGGTAAACTGGAGATGGAACTGGCCCAACTGAGCGCCGAGGGCGACGAGGAATCGCTGGCGATGTTCATGGACGAGTACAGCGTCACCGAACTCAGCCTGGATAAGATCATCCGCCTCAGCTACGACCTGATGGGTTTACAATCCTTCTTCACGGTGGGGGACGATGAGGTGCGGGCGTGGACATTGGCGCGGGGGGCAACGGCCGTTACCGCCGCCGGCACCATCCACACCGACCTGGCCAAGGGCTTCATCCGCGCCGAAACCATCCACTACGACGACCTGATCGCCCTGGGCGGCATGGCCCAGGCCCGTGCCGCCGGGAAACTGCGCCAGGAAGGCAAAACCTACCTCGTCCTGGATGGGGATATTATCAATATCAAGTTTAATATCTGATGGGGGGATAGAGGAGATTGGAGATTGGAGATGGCGTGCTTGACCCATCTCCAATCTCCAATCTCTATGTCGTGACGGTTCACACTGCCATCGCTGGCTCGTGTTCCTCAGCGCGGGCCAGGCCCAGGTGGGGGCTGGTGTAGATATAGAGGCCGCCAATCGCATTCTCCGGGCTGCGGGCGATGGCGTCTAGCCCCTCCACTTTGTTGAAGAATGAGGCATTTTCTTCTTTGACGTGGCTGTCATAGGCGGCCATCATCGCCAGTTTATCTTGCCGTATCTTTAGATTTTCGCTGACCCGACGCGACATCTCTTCCAACACGCGGTCGCGGGTGAGCGCTTCGGCCCCTTCGCGAATGTCCATCATATCTTCCACGCCAGACATCAGGCTGGTGAAAGCGAGTTTGACGTTTTGTTCCGGCACGTCGTGGTTGGTCAGACGGCTGGCCATCCAGAAGATGGATTCTTTGCCGTCATATTGATGGTAAAAAGCGGTGAGGAAGACGAGCAGGCGCATGTAGGCGCTGCGGTAGCTGTTTTCGTAGAATTCTAGCCCTTCGGCGGCGCTAACCTCGCCACGTTCGGTGGCGGCGACGGTAACGGCCGTTAACATCCCACTCAACATCGCCAGATGGACGCCGGTAGAGAGGAGCGGATCGAGGAAACAGGCGGCATCGCCCACCAGGAAGTAACCCGGCCCGGCGAATTCAGTGCTGGCGTAGGAATAATCGGTCTCCACTTTCAGGTCGGAAATCCGCTGCCCCGATGCAACCATCGCTGAGACGGTCGGCGATTCGGCCAACGCTTCTGCGTAGAGTTCTTCCAGGCTTTGCTGGTTGTGTTTCTCCTTGAAGGAACTCTGGTGCATCACCACGCCAACGCTTAAGGTGCCATCGTGGAGGGGGATCGCCCAAATCCAGCCGTTGGGAATGGAGACGGTGGCGATGGCCCCTTCTTTGGGCGTGGGGAGACGCCCGGCGTCTTCCCAATAGCCCCAGACGGCTACATTTTTGAATACTTCGTGGTATTTACGGTTGCGTAGGTAGCGATTGGCCATGATGCCGCTGCGCCCGGAGGCGTCTACCAGATAATCGAATTCAATGTCCCAGCGCTCCCCATCGCCGTTTACGCGGGAGACGGTTGCGGCAAACGGCCGTTGTGGGTCAGATTCGGCGAAGTGGATTTTGTTGACTTCGACGCATTGCAAAACGTGGACGCCCTGTTCCGCGGCGTGATCAAGCAGCAATTTGTCGAATTCGGAGCGGATGACCTGGAAGCTGTGCGTATGGGCGCCTGTCAACTCATTAAAGAAGAGATCCCATTGCTGGCTGCCCCATTCGATGTGGCCGCCCGGTTTACGCTGGAAGCCATACGTTTCCACTTTGTCCCGCACGCCCATGAGTTCCAAAAAATCCAGCACAGAAGGCAGCAGCGATTCGCCGATGTGGTAGCGGGGAAACGCATCTCGTTCGACGAGGGTGACGTCGAAACCTTCTTGGGCCAAGAGCGTTGCCGCTGTACTGCCCCCTGGTCCACCACCGATAACCAAAATCTGAGTTTGCTGCAAATGGGAAGTTGTCATACGTTTACCATCCTTGCTATTCGTATAGCCAGCTATCTTGCAACTATACAGCCTCTCAAGACCTGGCAAGTTTTTTAACGAGGCGTTTGACAACTCCGATTCTCGTGGAAACCTGTCAGGTCTGCATAGTTACGTTATTTTTGTGTTCGCAAACTCCACCCTAACCTGAACGAACCCTGGAAATTGTGAAGCACCTTTCTTAAGCGCATCCTTACAGGAGGAGGTCGAGAAGTGGTGGTTGGCGTTTGAGCAGGGATCAGGCGACCCAGCCCCAGAGGAAGAATTGGCCGCTGAAATAAAGGTAAAGGATGATAGACGGGTAAAAGATGAGGCGATGGACCCACCCCCGCCGCCCGGCCAACGCCAGCAGCATGAAGAGCGGGAAAAAGGCCAGGACGTAACGCGAGAAGGAGTAAAGCGGCTTCAACTCGGAGACAGGCAGCAGGATAAAGAGCAGTAGCATGGCCGAATAGAGGCCGTAGGTGGGATTGAGGCGGCGAAAGGTGTAGATTACGCCGACGAGGAGCAGCGCGGCGCAGAAGAAGTCGAACCAGAGGGTGAACTCGCCCGCCCGCGCTTCGCCGCCGAGGAACATCGTTTGCAGGGCGCGGAGCAAATCGCTGCCCGGCAGTCCGGTGGTTTGATGCCAATACTGCTGGTACATCTGGTTGATGGGGGGCAACCCATCCCACCAGCGCCAGAGGAGGAAAACGGCCGTTCCCACCCCCGGCAGCCCGACCGCCACCCCTTCCAACATCAGCCTCTTTGTCCCTTTCGTCCCTTTGTCCCTTTGTAATAAAAACGCCTTCCCCCCCTGAACCCACCACTCATAGGCCAACGGCACGACCAGCACCCAGCCCGTCAGCCGGGTGAGTGCCGCCAGAAAGCCAAGCAGACCGGCCAGGAGGAAACGGCCGTTTCCCCTTGCCGCCCACACCGATCCCAACGCCAGCAGCACAAACAACGCCTCCGAATAAGGCGCGATGAAATAGAAACCCGTCGGGAAAAAGGCCAGGTAGACCAGGGCGCGTGGCGCAAACGCCTCCCCCAACTCCGCCGCTACCACCCGGTAAAAGAGCAGCAGCAGCCCGAAAAAAGCGACATTGCTGATGAGAACGGCCGTCAACAAATTGGCCGTCGGCCCGCCGCCAAAAAGCGCGCCCAATGCCCGCGCCGCCAGCGGATACAATGGCGGAAAGACGGAATCTTCCTCGTGGGCGTAACCTTCCTGGGCGATCCGCATATAACGCTGCGTATCAAAACGCTGCCAGGGACCGAGCAGCAGCCCCGGTAAGCCGGTGTCGAGGTGGGGTTGGTTGAGAAACGGCCGTAGCGTTGGGTCTGGCCCCAATGGCGCCGGGACCAACAGCGGTATAAGCGCCCCCCACACCGTCAAAACCACCCTCGCGGCTAAAAACGTAAAAAAAGCATATTTGATGGCTTGCTTCATTGACTGGATTTGGGGCAAGATTTATGATGGGTCTGGAGGTGTTTCATGACAATGGTGGACATCCATGAGGTAGTTGCTAACTTTTCGGACCTGCTTGATAGAGTGGAAGCTGGGGAAGTATTCACGATCACGGACGATGGGAAGCCAATTGCAATTTTGTCACCGATAAAGGCGCGATTTCAACGCCGTACCCCAGGAATTGACGCTGATCGGGTTTTGCTTCATCCCGATTTTGACGATCCCTTGCCAGAGTTCGATGGTTGAGCTTTGTCTTTCAAGACCTGTCCATCATGTCATGTTGAGCGAAGCGAAGCATCCCTACGGCCTCGGATTTTCCAGGCAAAGGGGATGCTTCGGAGGACCTCAGCATGACATTCCCTACTTACCTATTGTGTCATGCTGAGCGAAGCGAAGCATCCCGACGGCATTTGCTGTTTTAGGCGAATGGGATGCTTCGGAGGA
>CAYONK010000094.1:0-10509 GCA_964405285.1 uncultured Ardenticatenaceae bacterium | reverse complement strand
CGACAAATCCAGATAAACAATCTGGCCGTCAGGGCGGCGGCGATTGACGCGCTCGAAAGCGAGGTAAGGTGATTTGCCCTGGAGAACAGCCTCCAACTCGCGTTCCAGACTGGCAAACTCCCAAAAAACCTCTGGCAATAATTGGTTGAGGTAGGGGCTGCCTGGTACAGAAATAACGGCGCCAAAGTTATCTGAGGCGCGGTGAATGCGCAGGTCTGGCCTGATGAAGGCATAGGCAATGCGATGGATCAGGCCGAAGACTTTGATGACGTGAGAGGCTAACGTTACTGAACTCATCTCAAGTGGCGAAACGATCATCACTTCCCTCCAGTTGATACGCCAATTGTTGGAACGCGGCCTCAACGCCAAAAGCGGTTTTGGCGCTGGTGAGAAAGAATTCACTTTGCAGGTTTTGCTTAACGGCCGTTAACTGCTCATCCCCTATCCTTCGCTCGTCCGTGAGGTCTAGCTTGTTGCCCACCATCACCAGAGCGATATTCGGGTTGCTAACCCGCACCCGTCGCGCATATTCGTGCAAGGTTTCCAACGTTTCGGGCCGGGTCAGATCGCAAACAATCATAGCCCCGGCTGAACCTGCCAGATAACTCACCTCCCGATTGGCGAATTCGCTACCACCGACCAAATCCCAGATGATTAGATTGAGCGTGTGGGTCTCGCGGGCGATGCTTTTGCGAGACACCATAACGCCAATGGTACTCAGATATTTTTCGTCAAAGCGGCCTTCGACAAACTGGCGCACCAGGCTTGTTTTACCGACGGCAAAATCACCGAGGAGGCATATCTTTTTTTGAATTATTTTCATACTGTCATGTCTCCGAACCAGGTGGATCAGGGTGAGCGTGTCAACGTCGGTGTCGCCGTGATTGGAAACACATCGGAACGTAGCGTGAGCCAATTGAAAGGAACCCAGCCGCGTTGCGTCCCGCTCAGCCAGGGCGCGTCAGCCTCCCATTCTATCTCAGCCCAGGGACCAAGCACGGATAGCAGGATAAGTGGCGTATCAGAGGTGATCGCGATGATCAGGTTGGCCTCCAACGAGGGCGCGTCGCGTACCCATACGTTGCCTGCCGTCAGGCCAAAGGGTGGCGTGGGAGTTGCGGTGGGCGTGCCGGTTGTGGTGGGGGTGCTTGTCACGGTGGGTGTTGGGGTTTGCGTTGGTGTGTGGCTGGGTGTACTCGTGGGTGTGGTGGTGGCGGTGTTTGTGGGGGTGGCTGGTGGGGTGTCCGTTGGTGTGGCTGTTGGCGTAAAAGGAGGGGTGGCGGTTGCTGTGGCCGTCGCTGTTGCGGTCTGGGTTGGGGTAGCGGTGTTGGTTGGAGTGGCGCTGGGAAAAGCAATCGGGTAAAGGGCGATGGTAAATTGCAGATAAAAGCAGGAGATGCCGAGGAGAAAGATGCCGAGAAGCGCGCCTCCGGCGAGAAATAGCTTTTGGCTGGCGGGGAGAGGGTGGGCAACGGCCGTTTCTTGACCCCTATTTACCACAAGCCGGTCAAAATAGGGCTGCATGTCGGGCAAACTGTCCGGGTCGCCATCATATGCGCGCAGCGCCGGTTCATGCTGCACGTGCAAATCATCCGCCACCTGCTTCATGCGCGCCCGAAAACCGGACGGTTCAAAGCCGCTTAACACCACCACCAGGTAGGCGCTTCGTCCGCTCTGGAGCAGAATACGCAAATTGCCATATTGCAATTCGTCCAGATCCCCTTGTGCCCGCGCCTCTGGTTGGAAAGAGTCCCGTGCAAAATCACGAATAGCTGTCAACATGCCGCTGATCAGATCTGAGTCGGTTGTCTCTTCTTCCTGGCCTTCATAGCGGGCCAGCAGCAGGCCAGAGCCGTGTTGGATGACGAATATCTCGCGGATCTCATACGCCAGCGAATCACGCAGGGCTAATTCGGCCGAAGGCACACCCCGCAATCGCGCTTGCAGCGACCGCCAAAAGCTGCCCGGCCCGAACGTTGCTCGTAGCTGAGCGTCTACATTCCGTTGCAGGTCACGAAAAAAAACGGCTACCGCCCGCTGCACCGTCTCCCCGACCACTGGCGATAACGCCTCTACCATGTCCTCCCGCGACTCCCGGATTTGCACCCGAATCGCTTCGCCCATCACCGGCCCTAGCGCCTCCGCCATTTCGTCCCGATCCTCGCGAATACGTTGGCTGATCAGGTCGCTGAACACGGGTGTCAGGCGCTCGGCCAGCCCTTCGGAATCAGCTTGTGCCCGTTTTTGTAGCAGCGTTACTTGCGCTTCTAATTCGCGCAGCCGCTTCTCTGCTTCGGTTAATGCCTGGCGGGCAGCCTGAAGAGCGTCTCCCAGGCCGGTTGTTTGTTTGTGGAGCGAGGCTTCGTTTGTTTGAAGTGTGGTGTGGAGGAGGGCAATCTCTTGCTCTAGCTCTTGAATGCGCTGCCGCTCTCGTCCCAATAAGATGCTTTGTACTGAGGCGAGTAACAGCTCGTCCGCCTCTTGTTGAGCGCCGACGTTTTGTAAGTTGGCAGCAGATCGCGGTATGTCCATAGCAAGCGTCTGACGTCAGGATGATTACGCTTATCGTTTGTCATCGCGCAGACGCAAACCTAACTCTACTAACATCTGGCTGAGATCCTGGCGCGATACTTTTCTTTCACTCAATTGGGAAGTAAGCAACAAAAGCTCCTGACGTAAAGCCTCATCTCGTTGACCAGATTCACTTTTCAGCAAGTCGAGCCGTTCAAGTTGGTTGGCGTTTGTCCGTTCCAGGCGTTCGCTTAATTCCTTTTCTACCTGTCGCAATTGGGCGGAGAGATCGGCCGCCAGGGTGTCAAGGCGCTGGTTTAATTCGCGCTGCGCTTCCTGGAGTTGGGTGGATTGGGACGTTTCCACCTGTTCTAATCGTTCGTTTAGCTCTCGTCGGTTGGTGCGGATTTGGGCGGCCAGGTTGTTTTCTTGGGCCTGTAGTTGCTCGGTTAAAGTTTGCTGGACGCTGCGTACCTGCGCCGATTGGTCGGTGGACTGTTGGGCCAGACGGTCGGTTAACGTCCGGTTTGTCAGGTTTAGTTCGTTAGCGGCGGTCTCGGTGGCGGTGTGGAAGCGCTTGTCGAGCAAGTCGTGCATTTCCTGGTGGATCGCGCTGAGGCGGTTTTCCAGGGCGTTGAGGCGTTTTTCGGTGGTGCGGGCCTGGCTGCCGTAGAGGATGTCGCGTAGGCGGTTCAGGTCTGCGGCGATGTTGTCTTCTTCGGGTGTCAGGGAAACGGCCGTTTCCTCAACCGCTGCTTGTCTAGGGGCCTCCCCTGGCGGGTTGAACAACTTCTCAGCAGATGCGGAAACTTCGTCTGGCGTGTCGGTCGTTAAAGTGTCCACATCAACCTCCATCGTCTCTCCTTGGGTCTGAAAGCTCGCTTTTCTTTTGGGAAACATAACTAAACTCCCTATAATATGTATCATGTTCATGAGGCGACCTTCACGGTCGCCCTTGACGGAGTAGGCGCAAGGTCTGTCCCTGCGAAGTAAGGCCAATTTTTAGAGTTTGTACGAAAACAACTTTGAGCTTACTGTGGCCGACCTCCTGACCATGCCACCCAAGTCAATCAGGCACGAAACCTTAGTCGGGGTGGTAAATTCTTGAAATGTGAGTTTGTCTGAAAAACACAAAAACGCGGAGACGAAGAGAGATTCTACGCCCCTGCGTTACCTTATTTTCAGCAGAGTCAAATCATTATATCGCAACATGCTTGTTGCGTGAATAGTCAGGCTTTTTAGGCGCAAATGTGCCTGTCATTTGGTGTAAGCCTTGTTGTAAGTGTGCCCTTGAATAATGAGCCATGTTGAAATTGTACCGGCATAATCTTTTGTCTGAGCTTACTATCGCAATCCGCGCTAGAGGTTGTTGCCTTTATGCCTCGCGGCAAACCTCTCAGTGCAAATTTCTTTCCCTTCAGCCACTCGTATGTCAGATGCTCTGAATTCTGTGCGGCTCTACCTGAGCCGACAGGCAGCAAGCCTGCGACACTACACCATTGAGCAGTTGCTCTATCTCTTGGTAGGTTGGATTCCCACGATCATTGGCATTGGCATTCGCGGGGTTTTATACCGCCTGATTTTGCGGATGGACGGGCTGGCAGCCATCGAAAATGGGGTGCGGCTGCGCTTCGCCAGCAATATCCGCCTGGGCAACGGGGTCTATCTGGACCAGGGAGCCTATCTCCATGCCTGCCCCAACGGCATCGAAATCGGCGATGATTCGATTGTGATGCACGGGGCGATTTTGCACGTATACAATTTTCGCGGTATGGCGCAGTCGGGCATCAAAATTGGTAAGGATTGCCTGGTGGGTGAGTATAGCGTGATTCGCGGGCAGGGCGGGGTGACGATTGGCGACCGGGTCTATACCTCGCCCTTCACCCAGATTATTGCCGTAAACCACGTGTTTGCTGACCCAAAACGGCCGTTTATCCACCAGGGCATCACCGCCGAAGGCATCGTCATCGAGGACGACGTCTGGCTGGGGGCCGGAGCGGTTATTACCGATGGGGTGCGTGTGGGTAAAGGGGCCGTCGTCGCGGCCGGGGCTGTCGTCACCAAAGACGTGCCGCCCCACACCGTCGTCGGTGGCGTCCCGGCCAGAATCATTAAAACCATAGACGGCGAAAACGCCAAACCAGACCCGGATCGGATTATTTACCAGATTGCTGAGTAGCCGGTTGCCAGTTGCCAGTTGCCTGTGAGCAGCTACTGGCGACCAGCCACCGGCCACCGGCCACTAAAAATTATGACAAAACTCTCAGTAGTCATCCCGGCGTACAACGAAGAAGACGGCATTGCAGAAATCTCTAACCGGGTTTTAGCGGTGCGCGAAGATTTGCAGAAGGTCGGCGTCGCCGAATTAGAACTCATCGTCGTGGACGATGGCTCATCGGACCGCACGGTGGAGATTGCCAGCAGCATCGCGGGCGTGCGCCTCATCCGGCACAAGAAAAACCGGGGTTATGGCGGCGCGCTCAAGACTGGTTTCGGCCAATCCACCGGTGAGTTGATCGGTTTTTTGGACGCTGATGGAACCTATCCGCCAGAATACTTTCCCCAATTATGCCGCGAGGCGCTGAATGGGGCGGAACTGGTCATCGGGTCGCGCATGGCCGGGGCCGACAGCCAGATGCCGAAGACGCGCCGCCTGGGGAATTTCTTCTTTGCCAATTTGCTCAGCCTGATCGGCCGGCAGCGGGTGACGGACAGCGCCAGCGGGATGCGCGTCTTCCGCCGCGACATTCTGGAGCGGATGTACCCGCTGCCAGATGGCCTGAATCTGACGCCGGTGATGAGTACGCGGGCGGTCCACGAGCAAATCAAGATGACGGAAGTGCCCATTCCTTACAGCGAACGATTGGGCCGCTCGAAGTTGAGCGTGGTCCACGACGGCCGAATCTTTCTCCAATCTATGGTCTGGACGGCGCTGACGTATAACCCGGTACGCATTTTTGGCCTGATCGGGATGGCGCTAATCGGCTTGGCGGTGGTTATCGGGCTGGGGATTTTGGCGATCCGTCTGAGCGGGGTAGACACTTTAGGCCCATGGGGGGTAACGGCCGTTTTCACAGCGATGGTCTCCTCTTTCACCGGCGTCAGTTTGTTTGCCCTGGGGACCACGTTTAATTACCTGGTTTCCATCTTCCACAAGCAGCCGATGCGCCAGGGTTTGTTTGGCAAGCCGGTGTTCAAACGGCCGTTAAACGACCATTTCTGGTGGATGGGCCTGCTCTCTATGTTTGTCGGTTTCGTCCTGGCTGCGGTCAGTTTGTCGCTGGGCATCGGGGGATGGGAGATCGAACGACTCTGGCTCTATTTGCTTGGGGCCGCCATGTTGACGCTGGTGGGCGTGCAGTTGTTCCTCTACTGGATTTTGCTGCGTGTCCTGGCCGAGTTAGGCCAGCGTGAATTAGAAATTCAACAGGAAATCACCTATTCGGCCGAAGCTGCGTTAGGCTAGTTGGCGTAAGCCGTAAGCCGTAAGCCGTAAGCCGTAAGCCGTAAGCCGTAAGCCGTTGTCCGTAACCCGTAAGCCGTAATCCGTTTACGGAATGCGGATCACGAACCACACGGCATCAGATAAAAATCGGAGGAAAGATAACACATGGCTCGCATTGACCTGGATGATGTGAATGTGAATAAGAACGGCGGCAGCCAGAAAGAGCTGCGCCGCGATGACCCGCTGCGGGAGAACCTGGGGACTCGCCGCGTACCCCGGCTGCGTATGGCCGATTTCCCCAATGCGGATGAGATTGTGCGGCAGGGTTTGCTGGAGACGGATAGGCCGGAAACGGCCGTTGACATTCTCCTCGTCAACCCGCCCACCCCCGACGGCGGCCTCTGGATTCGCACCCAGCACCGCGTCGGCCGGCGCACCCGCGAAAACATGGTCTGGCCCCAGGTCTCCCTGGCGCAAATGGCCGCCATGCTCTACCCAGAACACAAAGTCGCCGTCATAGACGCCAACGCCGAGCGCATGGGCTGGCCGGAATTCAGCAAACTGCTGGACAAATACAAGCCAAAATTCTACATGACCCAGGTCACCGCCCCGACCCTGGAAAACGACATGTACGGTTGCTTCCTGGCCAAAGCGCGGGGAGCGATGACCATCGCCTTCGGCACCCACGTCACCCCCATCCCCCGCGAGACGATGCGCACCTATCCCGTCCTCGATTTCATCTTGCTTGGCGAACCCGACCTGACCATCCGCGATTTGTTGGATCATTACGCGGGCAAGGTGGAGCAACGGCCGGCCAACATCCAAAAAATCTTCGACGAACACGATGCCGACTACCGGCCCTCCTTCCATGAAGACGGCACGCCTGATCTGGACGGGATCAAAGGTCTGGTCTGGCGTAAAGGGGACGAGATTTATGTTAACATGACCCGCCCCTTCATCGCTGACCTGAACGATATGCCCCTGCCCATGCACGAACTGCTCCCCTGGGAGAAGTACAAAATGCCGCTCATCAATGGGCCGTTCACCTTCATCGTCACCAGCCGGGGCTGCCCGGCCGGCTGCACCTACTGCATCAAACACGTCAGCTACCAGTTCTCCGTGCGCCTGCGCACCCCGGAGAACATTATGGCCGAATTGTGGAAGCTCAAGAAAATGGGCCTCAACAACATCCACATGTACGCCGACCTCTTCACAGTCAACCGCGATCAGGTTATTGGCCTGTGTAAGGCGATGATCGAGGAAAAAATCAACCTCAAATGGACCTGCAACAGCCGGGTGGACTACGTGGATGAAGAGATGCTGACGCTGATGGGGCAGGCTGGCTGCCGCCTCATCTCCTGGGGCATCGAAAGCGGCAACGAGCAAATTTTGCGCCACGCCCGCAAAGGGGCCTACCCGGACAAAGCGGAACGCGCCCTGCGCTGGGCCAAAAACGCCGGGATCATGAACTGGGGCTACTTCATCATCGGCCTGCCCGGTGAGACGGAAGAGACCATCCGCGACACCATTGATTTCGCCAAGAAGCTGCCGTTGGACATTGGCCTGTTCCACGTTGCCGCCCCCTACCCCGGCACGCCTTTCTTCTTTGAAGTGGTAGAAAACAACTGGTTCCGCGCCGGGACGCGCTGGGAGCAGGTGGACATGGACAAAGGCACAGTGCTGGATTACGAGAATCTTTCGGCCGAACGGCTGCTCTATTGGCAAAAACGCGCCTTCCGCGAATGGGCCTTCCGCCCCGGCCCGGTGATGACCTACGCCAAAATGCTGCTCTCTGACGTTTCTACCTTCCGCTCCGCCCTTAGTGTCGGCCTACAAACCCTCTCCTGGCAGGTGAAAGGGGAGTAATAGTTGATAGTTGACAGTTGATAGTTAGAAAGGTTCCGGTTGTGATGTGAGTCATGGCCGGGGCCTTTTTTTGTTGGGCGCAACTTGCCCGACCTCCCTGCGTATAGTCTGCCAGTTAAACACTTTGGGCTCTTCAGGATTTCGTGGGGTCTTGTCATTCTGAGCGAAGCGAAGAATCCCGACGCCTCTGGGATGCTTCACTTCGTTCAGCATGACACGCTTAAAACCCCACGAGGTCCGAAAGACCCAGAAATTCTTTAGCCCTGAAGAATAGGTCATGCGCTCGTTGACAAAACGACCAGAAGCCCTAAACTTGATTCAACTTATTTTGGGTGAAGAGGTGTATGACAGAGCAAAAATTCTCACTGCTGCGAATCATAGCGGCCTGGAGCGTTCATGCGCTAACGGCCAGCACGGCCGTTTTCGGCTTTTTGGCGATTTTGGCGATTATGGCCGAGGCGTGGCAAACGGCCGTTATCTACATGGGGATTGCCGCCATTATTGATGGGGTGGATGGGGCGCTCTCTCGTTGGGTAGGCGTGAAACGGGTGCTGCCCAATTTCGACGGGGCGCTGTTGGATAACATCGTAGATTACCAGACCTACGTGCTGGTCCCGGCCTTTTTTGTCTACCAGGCGGGATTGGTCCCGGCCGGCTGGCTGATCGTCATGCCCGCCGTGATGCTGCTGACTTCGGCCTATCAGTTCTCTCAGGCGGACGCCAAGACGGGCGACCATTTCTTCCAGGGGTTCCCTTCCTATTGGAATGTGGTCGCGGTTTATTTGTGGCTGTTGGAGTTGGGAACGGCCGTTAACCTCCTGGTCCTCCTTTTGTGCGCCGCCCTGGTCTTCATCCCCATCAAATACCTCTATCCCTCCCGCATGACGCGCTATCGCGCCCAAACCTTGCTTCTTACCGCCCTCTGGTTTGTGACCATGGCTGGCGCGCTGATTCTCTATCCGCTTCACCTCTGGCTGACCTGGTTATCGCTTTTATTCATCGTCTACTACGTCGCCCTCAGCCTCATTCTCACCCGGCAAATGGCGCGAATGGGCTGAGGGTAAGTGGGTTGGTTGGTTGGTTGGTTTGCTGCACCAACCAACCAACTCGAACAACCCACTAACAAATCCCCCATGGACTGGTTAGCGGAAAGGGCGCAGGCCACGCCAGAGGCGCTGGCGTTGCTCATTGGCGAAGGGCGCTGGACTTATAGCCAGTTAGATGAATTGACCGGGCGGCTGTCTGGTTACTTGCAAGCACAGGGCGTCCGCCCCGGCGATTTGGTCGCCGCCCTGCTGCCCAACAGCCTGGAATACGTCTGCCTGATCCACGCCCTGGCCCGCCTTGGCGCCATCCTCGTCCCCCTCAACACCCGGCTCACCGAAGCGGAAATCGCCTGGCAGCTTGCCCATGTCGGAGCGAGATGGCTGGCGACTGACCAGGAAATTGTGAATTGTGAACGGTTAATTGTGAATTGTGAAGTATGGGAAACACTCTCCCCCTCATTCACAATTCACAATTCACAATTCACAATTCACAATTTCCAGGCGGTTGTCTTCACCTCTGGCACCTCCGGCCGGCCGAAGGGGGCGATGTTGACGTATGCCAACCATTACCACAGCGCGCTGGCTTCAGCGGAGCGGCTGGGGGTGCGGGCGGATGACCTGTGGTTGAGCGTGCTGCCGTTGTACCATGTGGGCGGATTGGCGGTGGTGTGGCGGAGTTGTTTGTATGGAACGGCCGTTTCCCTCCACTCTCGCTTCGACCTCCCCGCCCTCAACCACGACCTCGACCACAACCCCATCAGCCTCATCTCCCTCGTCCCCACCATGCTCCACCGCCTCCTGCAAAGCCGCGCCCATTGGCCCGCCACCCTCCGCCTCATCCTCCTCGGCGGCGCTGCCGCCCCCCCGGAACTCATCGAACAAGCGAACGCGCTACCCAGAAAATTGTCAATGGTTAATGGTCAATTATCAATGGTCAATGAGGCAGCCTCTTCCCCGTTGACCATTGACAATCAGCAATTAACAATTGACCATTCTCCTCCTCCTCTCGTCTCCCCCACCTACGGCCTCACCGAAGCCGCCAGCCAGGTAGCCACCGCCACCCCCGAAGAGGCGGCGCGTAAACCTGGCAGCGTCGGCAAGCCTCTCCCCGGCACAACGGTAGAGATCGTGGACGAGCAAGGCAAGCCCCTCATACCCAACGCCATTGGCGAAATTGTAGTGACAGGCCCAACGGTGATGGCGGGCTATTTTAACGAGCGACAAATAACAGTGAACGGGGAACGGGGAACGGGGGACGCTCAATTGTCAATTGTCAATCGTCAATCGTCAATTGCAACGGGCGATTTGGGCTACCTGGACGAGGAGGGGGATTTGTGGTTGGTGCAGCGGCGCAGCGATTTGATTGTGAGCGGCGGGGAGAATGTGTACCCGGCCGAGGTGGAAGCGGTTTTGCGAGCGCATCCGGCCGTGGAAAACGGCTGCGTGGTGGGCGTGCCAGACCCGGAATGGGGGCAAAAAGTGGCCGCCCTGGTCCAGCTAAAACCCGATCACGCCCTCAGCGAGGCAGAACTGCTCGCCTTCTGCCGGGAACGGCTGGCGGGATACAAGCAGCCGCGTCTGCTGCAATTCGCCCCAGAACTACCCCTCACCGCCTCCGGCAAAATCGCCCGCGAAGCCATC
>CAYONK010000093.1:4164-10516 GCA_964405285.1 uncultured Ardenticatenaceae bacterium | reverse complement strand
TGGCGGCGTTGTTGTTTGTGACAACGGCCGTTCTCGCCCTCTTATTGGTCAACGGCGCCCGGATACTCACCAACCGGGAGGCGCTGAAAGAGGCGCTGGCCCTGGAGGTGTTGCTGCGGCAAGCCCTACCCGGCGTCATCGGCAATGTGGTGGAGCAGCAGGCACGGGCGCAAAATTTGCCCGTGCCGCAGCTAGACACGGATACGCTCAGCGACGCCATCCTCGATACTTTCCCCGCTGGCTGGCTGGATGAGGTAACGGAAACGGCCGTTGACGGCGTCCTCAATTACCTCTCCACCGGCAATCCGGAGCAGGCAGTCCTGACCATAGACGTGTCCCCTGTCTTAACCCAATGGCAGGGCAAGATGGGGCAGCAAGCGGTGCTAGAGATTGTGCAGACGCTCCCCATCTGTACCGATCCGGCCGCTTTCGACCTCAGCAGCGGCACGCTGCCCACTTGCGTGCCGCCCGGCGTGCCAATAGAAGAAATGGCTATCCAACTGCACAGCGTCATTGGCAGCAGCATCTTGCCGCCCATCGTCGGCGCGTCGGCGTTGGTGCGCCTGCCCCTGCTCTCTGCCGAGACGTTGACGGCCGGGCAATTGTCCATTTTGCAGCGAGTGCAGCGGTTGTACGCTCTGGCAACCCAATCGTGGCGGCTCTGGCTCCTGCCCCTGTTCAGCCTGATGGCCATCACCCTGTTCGCCGTGCGCACGCTGGCGAATTGGGGGTATTGGTGGGGTTGGCCGATGGCTGCCGCCGGATTTATCGCGCTGATGCTGGCCCTGGTGCTGCCGGCATTGGTGACAGGGGTGGTGCGAACGGCCGTTAGCGCAGCCCCAACGCCAGGGTCATTAACGGCCGTCTGGCAACCCTTCCTGCAACAGGGCATCATCGCCCTCTCCGTCGCCTGGGGGCGGCGAGTGCTGCTGCAAGCGGGCGGCATTCTCGTCCTGGGTCTCATCTTTGTCAGCTATGGCTACTTCGCCGCGCGCCAGCAGGCAGAGCAGTGATCTGGTTGTGATGGGTGTGAGCCTTTTCTTGCTATAATCTTGCCATGCTCACTTTACTCTTTGGTCTCATCGGTCTGCTCGTAGGGGGGCTGATCAACGTCTTGGCCGACGACTGGCCGAAACGAGAACGGCCGTCTCTCCCCCACTGCCCCAGTTGCGATTATGTCTACAAACCGGCCGGCTGGCTGGCTGTTTTGCGCCGGAACCGGCCATGTCCGGCTTGTGGAGAACGGCGGAAACGGCCGTTGTTGGTCGAACTCAGCACGGCCCTCCTCTTTGCGGCTCTCCCCCTTCTGCTAGACCATCCGGTGACACTGCCGGTCTATGCCTTTTACCTGGCCCTGTTGATCCTGATCATCGTCATAGACCTGGAGAACCGACTCATCTTAGACATCACCACTCTGCCCGGCACGGCCTTCGCCTTGCTGTTCAGCCTGCTGCTGCCGAACATCAACTGGCTCTCGGCCGTTTTAGGCGCGGTGCTTGGCTTCCTTCTCTTTCTCCTGATCTACTGGGTGGCCAAAGTAACTTTTGGGCCAGGCGCGATAGGCCAGGGGGACATCAAATTAGCCATGCTCATGGGGGCGATGCTCGGCGTGCCCGACATCGTAGTCGCTCTGACGCTTGGCATCTTTTTAGGGGGTCTGGTCAGCGGCGTACTGCTGGCGACCCGCCTGGTGAAGCGCAACACCTACCTGCCCTACGGCCAATATCTGGCATTGGCGGCTATTGTCATGCTGCTTTGGGGCCGGTCTATCACAACTTGGTTGTTTGGGTAATCCCCGGCGCAACGCGATAGGCAGCAGATGGCTCTAAACCGGTCAACCAGCCAACCAACCTGCTCTTTTGATTGGGCCGTCGGCCGCGCCCAGATCAGGTTGGCGACTGGGCAAATTGTGGGCGAGGCGACCATCGCGCCGCTGCCGGGGTTGCCGGGACAGTATGAGCTACATGGGCAGATCGCCTCGGAATGGCGGCGGCGGGGATTGGGCAGCCGCTTGCTGGCGTTTTTGTTGGAGGAGTTGGGGGGAGAAACGGCCGTTACCCAACTCAGCCACCCCGTCACCGACCTGGACAGCCCGGCGGCGCACTTCCTGCGCAAGCATGGCTTCAGCGTCGAGCATGAAGAATGGCTGCTGCGCAAGCCAGACCTGTCTGATTGCCCTCCGCCACTCGCCCGCCCCGACCTGACCGTGAAGACGCTGCGCCGCGCCCAGGCCATCTCCCTCTTCTGCCGTCTGTATGAGCAATCATTCGCCCCCTTCCGCTGGTATCAGCCGTACAGCGAAGCAGAGGTGGCAGCGACGCTGGAGCGGGCGGCCGATTTGCTCTTTCTCTGGCGCGGCGAGAGGCCGATTGGCTTTGCCTGGATTCGCCCGTCGGGGCAGATTGAGCCGTTTGGGGTGGTGGGAGAGGAGCAGGGGAGAGGAAACGGCCGTTATCTACTCACCCACACCCTGCACCACCTGGCCGGACGGGGCGCGACCGGGGCCATCCTGGGCTGCTGGGCGGACAATCAAGCGGCGCTGGCGCTCTATAAAAGCGTCGGCTTCCAGCCAGAGCAGAAGATAACTTATCTGGCCCGTACTTTGTAGGTCGTCAACCGTGATATACTTTGGGCAAAAGAGCAGGATTCAGCCTGGAGGTTCGTGATGAATACGATGACCCTGGATAAAGCGATAGATACCGTCTCTCAGCTACCTTTTGAGCAGCAAGAGATACTTGTGGAAATTTTGCGCAGACGTCACATTGAGACTCGGCGGCGCGAAATGGCGCTGGATGCTCAGGAATCTCTAGCCCTTTTCCGCGAAAGCCGGTTAGTCGCTGAAACAGCCGATACTGTGATTGAACAACTGCACCTTTCTCTCGACAAAGATGAGGCATGAGACCGCTTGTACTGACGCCTAAATTCCAAAGGGCTTACCGTAAATTTGCCCGACGGAACCAGAAACTACAGGTGAGAATTGATGCTGCTTTGCAGCAGCTACAAGAAGACGCCTATGCGTCCAGCCTTAACACGCACAAGTTAAGCGGCCCACTTTTCGGTTTATGGGCCTGTTCTTGTGGTTATGATTGCCGAATATTGTTTTCGATTGAAATTGATCCAGCAACACAAGCCGAGGTGATTGTATTGCTGGATATTGGTACACATGATGAGGTTTATTGAGTGATCGTAAACTCATGATGAGAAACGGCCGTTTCCCGCTTTACCATTCCCCCACCCCCCACTACAATCAGTTAGCAGTGAGCAGTTTACAGTAAACAGTAGACGGTTGGCAGCCAACTATCAACTGCCAACTCCCAACTACCAACTTTAAAAAGAGGACCACAATGTTCAAAGATATCGCCGATGTGCGTGAACGATTGGGGAAGCAGCAGTACATCGCCTCCGAAGAGATAGGCACCGTCACCTTCCTGGCGCAATCCCTCTGCAAGCCGATTCTGGCCGAAGGACCGGCCGGCGTGGGCAAGACAGAGTTGGCGAAAGCGTGGGCCAAAGCCATCGGCCGGCCGCTCATCCGCCTGCAATGTTACGAAGGGCTGGACGAAAGCAAGGCGCTCTACGAGTGGGAATACGCCAAGCAGATGCTCTACACCCAACTGCTGCGCGAAACCCTGCAAAAAGTCCTCGGCGACGTGCAAAGCCTGGCCGAAGCCGCCACCCGCCTGGCCGCCGAAGAAGACGTCTTCTTCTCGGAAAACTTCCTCCTCCCCCGCCCCCTGCTCACCGCCCTCATGTCCGACGAGCCGGTCGTCTTGCTGATTGACGAGATTGACCGCGCCGACGTTGAATTTGAAGCCTTCCTCCTCGAAGTCCTCAGCGATTTCCAGGTGAGCGTGCCGGAACTGGGCACCATCGCCGCCAAACACCAGCCGATGGTCCTGCTGACCAGCAACAACACCCGCGAACTCAGCGAGGCGCTCAAGCGCCGCTGCCTCTACCTCTACGTGGACTATCCCAACCAGGACGCCGAACTGGATATCGTGCGCCTGAAAGTGCCGGACCTCAGCCCGGAACTGGCCCATCAGGCAGTGGCGATTGTCCACCAACTACGCAACATGGACCTGCGTAAAGTGCCCTCGATCAGTGAAACGCTGGACTGGGCGCGCGCCCTGGTGACGCTGAACGCCAGCGCCATTGACGAAAAAACCCTCAGCAACACCCTGACCGTCCTCCTGAAATATGAAACCGACGTCGCCAAAGCGAAGCGGATGATGGGCAATGGCGGCAGTCAGCGTGGACGGTGGGAGCGCTGAAAAATTGTCAATTGACAATTGCCAATTGACAATTGTCAATTTTTGGGGTGGCAATGGACGACCGAGTGATTGAATTTGTGCGGGGAATGCGGGCGGCGGGGGTGCGGATTTCGCTGGCGGAGTCTATGGACGCGATGCGGGCGATGCAGGCGTTGGGCGTGACCGACAAGGAGGTGTTCAAAGCCTCGATGCGGGCGACGCTGATCAAGGAAATGCAGGATTTCGCCGTCTTCGACCAGCTTTTCCCGCTCTACTTTGGCAGCGGCGGGCCGATGCTGCAAAACGCCCTGGAGGAGTTGGGTGAAGGCGACCAGGAGATGCTGCAAGCGGCGTTGCAGGCGCTCAGCGGCCGGATGCAAAGCCTGCTCGATTGGCTGATGAGCGGCCAGGGGCCGACCAAGGAAGAACTGGAAGCGTTGGCCAATCAGGCCGGGGCGCAGTGGGCGGATAATCCGCGCGACGCCCGCTGGGTGTCGCGGCGGATGTTACAGCAGATGGGCTTCGGCCATTTGGAGCAGCAGTTGCAGGAGTTGTACCAAAAGCTGCAAGAGATGGGGATGAGCCAGGAAGCCATCGAAAAGCTGATGGGGGTGGTGGAGGCAAACCGCGAAGCGTTGGCGGAGCAGGTGGCGCAGCAGATCGGGCTGCAAATCGCCCAGCAACGGGCGGACCGGCCGGATGAACTGCACGGCTCTGACCTGATGCACAAACCTTTTTCGGCGCTGTCGGAGGAGGAAACGGCCGTTCTCCGCAAAGAAGTGCAGCGCCTCGTCGGCCAGCTACGGACGCGGGCCGCCATGCGGCGCAAACGGGGCGCGCAGGGCAAATTCGACTCCAAATCCACCATTCGCGCCAATCAACGCTACGGCGGCGTGCCTTTAGAACTGCGTTTCAAGAAAAACAAACTCAAACCCAGCCTGGTGCTGATGTGCGATATGTCCCGCTCCATGTTCCACGTCACCGAATTCATGCTCACCTTCATCTACCAGTTGCAAGACCAGGTTTCCAAGACACGCAGCTTCGCCTTCTACTCCGACATGCAAGAGGTGAGCCACCTGCTCAACGCCCACCGGGCCGACGAGGCGGCGCAAGAGGTGTTCGACGCCTTCTACAAAGGGTCGCCGGGCCATTACGCCACCGATTTTGGCGGCAGTCTGGACACCTTCTACCACAATTGGCTGAGCGCGGTCAACGGCCGGACCACTGTCGTCGTCCTGGGCGATGGGCGGAACAATTACAATTCACCGCGCATTGACCTGATCAAAGACCTGCAAAAGCGGGCGCGGCGGATCATCTGGTTTTGCCCGGAGCAGCAGCGGCAGTGGGGGACGGGGGACAGCGATATGTTGGAATATGCAACGGCCGTTGATTCGGTGTATGTGGTGCGGAACCTGGCGCAGTTGGCAACGGCCGTTGATAAGCTGTTGGCGGGGGATTAGACAGCCTGGCAAGTACAGCAGAAAGCCCAACGTCAAGCTGATGGTGTCGGGACTTCTTTTTGCATCCATTTCTGCACGAGTTTTTCGACCTCCTTTTGTCCTTCCTCAGTTGTAAGAAGCGAAAAGTGAACGCTTCGTGCTTCGTCTGGCGGGGCAGTTGGTCCTACGTGGACCGTTGCCCCATTTGTTTGCTGCGCAGCGTAAGCGAACAGGTCTATTGGGGCGGAGGGGAGAGAGGGGGGGGAGGGGGAACGGCCGTGGGTGCAAAGGCAAAATGTGACAAAGGGCCGCATCCGCGGAAACGATAGCAAATTGGTGCTATTTTATTCGCCAAAACGCTCGTCAGAGTACCAAAATCTGACATTATGTATACAAGCAGACTGGATTTTTCGCAGAATGGTGCCGTCTTTTACAGTAAAATTGGCGACTTGATTAAAAATCCAGCCAATGTCATATTTTGCCGTTGCACCCAACGGCCGTTGACAAAATCCCCCATCGCTTCCCGACCAACAGCAAATCGCTTTAAGATAGCCTTGATTGCCTGAGCGCTGTTATCAATCCCAATCCATTGTCGGCCAAGTTCATCCGCCACATCAAGTGTTGTGCCCGATCCGGCAAAACAATCCAGCACCAGATCGCCAG
>CAYONK010000093.1:0-4154 GCA_964405285.1 uncultured Ardenticatenaceae bacterium | reverse complement strand
GGCGCAACAAATCAGGATTTTTCTCAGTCGGGTATCCAGTAATTTTGATATTTTGGTTATGGGCGTCTTTATAATCAAGCCAGATGTCCTGGGCTGGTTTACCGGCGCTTTGGTCCAGGTAAATTTTTCGTCTGGGGTTGCCATTAGGCGACCAATAAATCTCCCCTCTGGCGTCCATCTCATCCAACTTCTCTGGGAGATATTGCCAATGCTTACCTGGAGGCGGTTCCATTCCGCGCCAGGGTTGCCCCGTCGCCCCATTGCGTGTGCCAGGAGCGTGGATCGGCACTTTTTTATACCGCCGTCCACTCTCCGGCTCGATATAAGGGTATTCGTCTTCGGCATTCTCTGGCGTCCAGGCGTCATAAGGTCTGTGCCAGACGTAGCGATCTGATTTGGTGTAGAACAAAATAAAGTCAGAGACGTTGCCGAACGTTTTGCGCGTGTAGTTTTTGGGGTTGCATTTTTTCCGAGTGATCCAATTACGAAAATTCTTCTCCCCAAAAATCTCATCCATCACAATTTTGACCTGGAACGCCATGTTAGCATCCAGGTGTACATAAATCGAGCCATCCTCAGCCAAAAGCTCGCGCAGCAAGATCAGACGTTGTCGCAAAAATTCAATATATTGCGCCCCACTAAGCAAATCAGTGTAAGCGTCTTTTTGCGATCTGGATTTGAAGACGCTCCCTGTGGCATAAGGCGGGTCAATGTAAATCAATCTGACATGCTCTGAAATAGATGTTTCGGGCAACAGTGAAGCAAGGGCAGGCAAATTATCATCGTAATACAATCGGTTTACGGCTTGTTCAGAACGATGGAGGCAGAGGTAATCGCCCGGAGGCGTTTGCAGAACCTCAATCACCGGAGATTTGCCAACGTAACTCAAAGACACGGTATTATCTTCTAGGTCTATTTGAGTTAATCCGCCATTGCTCCACTTAGTTTTGGATTCTCCTGTTGCCATCATGTCACCTGTGATTGCAGCCACGCTAAAGTCAGTCGCTCAGAAACCATTCGCAGCGTCAACACCATGATTTTACCCGGCCAGCTTTGTTCCAGCGCCGTATAATCGTCCCACATGGAACCCAGAAGTAGGCCAGGTCCGTCATTGACAAAAATGACCTTGACTGCCAACTGATGAGCTTGCGCGTAAGCTAGAATTTCATCGGCGCAGTTTCGGTAGCCGCCTGTTCTGTCATCCTCTTGCGCGCCCCTCTGTCTGAATCGTAACGAGCCAGTCCTACTGCCAGAACCTGTTCTTTGTTTTGGTCATAGATCACAAAATCAACCGGCCGATCCGGTTTGGGGTAATCCTTGAACACCTTACCCAGGCGGATATCTTTCCCGGCTCGCTCTGGTCCATCTATGGTCAGCATGGGGAAACGGGCGCGAAATAGGGTGAAGAATCTGTCGGTCAGGTCATACCCTTTTTGGCCCCGGCTTTTGTACTCCCACAAGACGGCGCACAGAGCTTCATCTGGCAGCGGCCGACTGGTAAACGCGGCCTGAACCTGATGAATTGGGCGGAATTCAGGCCCAAATTGGGCGCAAATGTGATCAACTTGCGATTTTTTTCTTGAGCATCTCCACTGGGGTTGCCGGACTGACATATTTACGAAACACGCGACACAATTGGATACGCATCCATTGTGGCTTGACTTCTGAGATTTGCTGAAAGAGACGTATGGAAGACTCCGAAGTCATTAGAAGGCGCTGAAATGTCACCAGGACAGGGGTATATAAGGCAACCGCATCCTCCAAAATGTCTGGGTAGAACTCACCTGTTGCCAGAGTAATCCAATGATGCCCGCTTTGTTTGTATTCACTAAATCCAGGAATTTGCTGCGCCAGCATGCGATCACCTTCTGTAAGTTACTCCTTGAGCATACAGGCAAAAGAGATATTTCGCAAGGATGTTCTATGGCTTTTCGGAGGGACGAACTTATCCATACCTGGCAGCCAGACCTTGTGCAATGGTTAAACGTTAATTGGTGCAATTAGTGTTCGATGCTGGACGAAAATGAGAACGCTTTTGATAAGTGTAAGTTAAACGGCCGTTGCCAAAATAGTTCGCCCCCGTATAATTCCATCTATTACATTTCGTGAGCGAATTAAGGAACGGCCGTTTATGACCCAACATCACGCCTGGTTAGACGATCCGGAGAAGCGCGCCCGCTGGCTCAGCTTCATCCACTCCCTGGACCCCGCCATCGAAGCCTCGGCGGTGCGCCTGATGGACGAATTTCGCCGGGTCTCCAAGACCATCTACCACCTGGGCGAATCGAGCGTGGACGAGGCCGGCCGCTCCTTCGCCCAATACCGCGTCCTCATGTACCTCTTCTTCGCCGAGCAAATGGGCGAAGGGCAAAACCTCAACCCGTCGGAAATCAGCGAACGGCACGGCGTTAGCCGCAACACCGTCAGCGCCCTCATCCGCACCTTAGAGGAAGATGGCCTGGTCGCCCGCGACCTGGACCCCGACGACCGGCGCAAATTCAATATCGGCCTGACGGCGGCGGGGCGGGAGCTGGTGCGGGAACATGCCCGTAACCATTTCCAGACCATCGCCCGCTGCTTCGGCGCCCTCACGGCCGAGGAGCAGACCACCCTCAGCCACCTACTCAGCAAAATCAACCAGCAGGCGCGGGAAACGGCCGTTGTCCCCACCCCCTAATCCGAAATCCAAAATCCCAAATCCGAAATCGCGCGGAGATTCCTATGCAATTAGCTCAAGAACCAAAGCAACGACGGGGGCGGCGCAACGGCCGTCCGCGTGACAAATCATTAGGCCGGGCCACAGGCTATCTGAAGGCGTATCCAAAATTGGCGGTAACGGCCGTTATCGCCCTCCTCATCGCCACCGCCGCCCAACTGGCCGTGCCCCAACTGGTGCAAAACATCATAGACACCATCGTCAGCAACAGCGCCAACAAAGCGATCCTCGATTTGCCTCCGGCGATGCAGCAAACCCTGGCGAGCCAGTTCGGGCTGGACCTGACCGGGATGCGCCTGGAATTAGACAATGCCCTGACGGCGCTGCTGTGGGTGACAACGGCCGTTGTCCTCTTCGCCATCGCCCGCGGCCTCTTCACCTTCGCCCACACCTACCTCTCGCAAATCCTCTCCGAAAACATCGCCTTCCAACTGCGTCAGGACCTCTTCAGCAAAATCCAACGCCTCAGCTTCAGCTACCACGACAAAAACCGCACCGGCCAACTGATGATCCGGGCCACCGACGACGTGGAAAAGCTGCGCCTCTTCATCGGCCAGGGCCTGCTCATGGCCCTGCAAGCCTTCATCCTCCTCACCGGCACGCTGATCATCCTGATGCTGACCAACTTCAAACTCACCCTGGTCATCCTGCCCGTGCTGCCCCTCGCCCTCCTCATCTTCATGGGCTTCGGCATGGCCGTCCAACCCCTCTTCCGCGAGCTGCAAATCCGCCTCTCCAAAGTCAACACCATCCTGCAAGAAAACCTGGCCGGCCTCAAAGTCGTCAAATCCTTCGCCAGCGAATCCCGCGAAGAAGCCCGCTTCGCCGTAGGCATAGACTCCGAACTAGAGCAGCGCATCCGCATCAGCCGCACCTTCTCCTTCCTCTTCCCCTTCATCTTCCTCATCGCCAACCTGGGGCAGGCCGCCATCCTCTACTTCGGCGGCGTGCAAATCGTCAACGGCAGCCTCACCCTCGGCGAATGGCAAAAATTCAGCCTCTACCTCACCTTCGTCTTCATCCCGATGGGTCAATTGGGCATGATTATTAACCTGATGGCCCAGGCTTCCGCCAGCGCCAGCCGCATTTTCGAGATTTTAGACGCCAAAAATGACGTAGAGAACAAGCCCGACGCGGTAGAACTGGCTGAGTTAGATGGCCGGATCGAATTCGATAACGTCACCTTCCGCTACTTCGGCGGCGGTGATCCCGTCCTCAGCGAAGTGAGCTTCACCGCCGAACCGGGGCAAACCGTCGCCCTGCTTGGCTCCACCGGCAGCGGCAAATCCACCGTTATCAACCTCATCCCCCGCTTTTACGACGTGAGCGACGGCCGGATTCTGGTAGACGGCCACGACGTGCGCGACGTGACCATCGAAAGCCTGCGCCAGAAAATCGGCATTGTGCTGCAAGAGACCACCCTGTTCAGCGGGACCAT
>CAYONK010000092.1:0-10523 GCA_964405285.1 uncultured Ardenticatenaceae bacterium | reverse complement strand
GGTTAGTCGAGTAGTCGTTAGTCGAATAGTCGAGTAGTCGTTAGTCGAGTAGTCGAGTAGTCGAGTAGTCGTTAGTCGAGTAGCCCGACTACCCGACTACCCGACTACAAGACTAACGACTACCAGACTAAAGTATCCCAATCTGGCTGTGGTCGGCGACGGTGAGTTTGAGCGCTTTGGGCTTGATGGGGGAACGGCTGATAACCACGTTGCGGCCAATTAAGCTGTCCTGAATCCGCGCTTCGATGTCGGTGATTTTGCTATTTTCCAGGACCATTGAATGCTCAATCTCGCTATTTTCCACCAGGCAATTGTGGCTGATGCTGGTGAATGGCCCCACGTAGCTGTTCACAATCCGCGTATTCTCGCCGATAATTGAGGGGCCGCGCACCACGCTGTTGATGATCTCCGCGCCGCGCTGCACCGTCACCCGCCGCCCCACATTGCTATCCCGGTCCACGTAGCCTTCCAGCTCATAATCAATCTCTTCTAATACCAGGTCGTTGGCTTCTAGCATGTCGCCCGGCCGGCCGGTGTCAATCCACCAGCCATGATGAATGTAAGGATGAACGGCGAACTGATTTTCCACCAGCCATTGAATGGCGTCGGTGATCTCCAACTCGCCGCGCCAGGAGGGCTTGATACCGTTGACCGCCTTGAACACATTGGCGTCGAACATATAGATGCCGACCAACGCCAGATTGCTCGGCGGATTTTTCGGCTTCTCGATGAGGCGGACGATCCGGCCGTCGTCACCCAATTCGGCCACGCCGTACTGCTCCGGGTGCTCGATGCGCGTCAGCACAATCTGGCTGTTCCACTCGCTCTGGGCGAATTGGGCGATCAGCGGGCTGATGCCTCCTTCGATGACGTTGTCGCCCAGGAACATGACAAAGCGGTCGTCGCCCAGGAAGGGCTGCGAGATTTTGACGGCGTGGGCCAGCCCTAGCGGCTGGTCTTGCTCGATGTAGGTGATATTCACCCCCCACCGGCCGCCGCGCCCGACAGCTTCTTTGATCTGCGCGGCCGTATCGCCCACCACCACGCCGATGTCGGTGATTCCGGCGTCGCGGATGGTCTCAATTACCCGAAAGAGAACGGGCTTGTTCGCCACCGGGATGAGCTGTTTGGCATTGGAATAGGTTAATGGATAGAGGCGGGAACCCTTGCCCCCACTGAGAATCAAGCCTTTCATGGACGCTCCTTGTTGGTTGCTAGTCGCTGGTCGCTGGTTGCCAGTCTCCAGAGAATGTAATTGTCAACGCTTACCGCTTACCTGTCAACCTGGTAGAGGGTGATGTTGCCCTGGGCCTGAATGGGGCGCAGGTAGGTGGCCTGGCGCGGGTCGAAATCGCCGAGCGCCTGTTCGCGGGGGCCGTGCCAGACGTAGGCCACGTTGTAGCGGGCTAACAGGGCCAGCCGCCACTCGTCGGGGGTGTCGGCGGCGAAGAATTGGGCCACTTCGTTGATTCTGGCGTCGTAATCTAAGGTTTCCGCCCAGTGGCCCAGGACGACGGGATTGCCGGCGTGGGCGGCCACGTAGTTGCCAGTCTGGTAGTCGCCGAGAACAACGGCCGTTCTCCCCCCATCATGCGCCCTCAACCAGTCCGCCAATGCCCGCTCCTCCACCGGCCGGAACAGCGGGTCCGGCTGCTGGATGACAGCCGAGGTGGTGACGCTGGCGAGCAAGTAAAAATTGGACAGCCCCATCCCCAACAAAAAGAGGACGATGATAAAGCGGGACAGCCCATCCACCGAGTACCGTTCGTGGGAGAGCAGGGCGCGAAACGGCCGGGTTCCCATCAACCAGGGCAGCGCCACAAACAGCAGCCCGCCCGCCGCCAAAATGGATAGCGGCACATGGACGCCCTGGACAAAGCGGCGCTGCGGGTTGAGCGGCGCGTAAAGTAGCAGCCCCGCCGCCAAGACCCAGAGCCAGAGGATGAGATTAGACGGCCGTTCCTCCCGCCGTTTCCAGGCATACACCCCGCCAAAAATCAGATAGGGGGCGTAGGCCACCAGATAATGGGGCCAGGGGGCGGACGGGGTGATCGCCTGCACGTCCCAGGCGTGGAACACCTCGTTCTGGCGCAGGGTGTAGGCGAAATAGAGGTAGAGCGGCAGCGGGATGAGGAAGGCGGTGGCGTACTGCCAGCCGAGTCGCCAATTGATTTGCCGGTCGCGCCAAAGTAAGGCCAGATAATACAGCCCGGCGATCAGCGCCGTCAGGTAGAGCAAAAAGGGGTAGGCGATGCCCAAAGCGAGATGAATGAAACCGGTGAGAATGGCTAATGACCACGACGGCCGTTCCGCCATTCGCGCCAAAAACGCGACCGAGAGCAAAATAAGAGCCGTCGCCAGGATGATGTGAGGGTAGGTGAGCAGGGTGAAGAGGAGATGTGACCCCGGTTGCTTGAAATCCACCGGGAAGGCGTCGAGCCAATAGGGTTGGCTGAGCAGAAAAAGCAGCCAGCCCAGCCCGGAACCGCTGATCGCCAACAGATAAGCGGTCCAACGATGACGCCGCCCCCAACTAAATTGGACAACAAACCAGAAGGTGACGAAGCAGAGGATAACCTGGGCGATGACGCGGCTGCCGTGCCAAACGGCCGTTACCGACACCCCCAACGCCCTGGCCACCTGCCCCAACCAGACGTAAAAAACGCCGACAAAGGCGGCGTCGTGCGGTTCTGGGGTGAAGGGGATGGTGTAGAGCCAACGGCCGTCGTAGCCTTGCAGCATCTTGGCAAAGTAGGTCTGGCTGTCCTCCGGGTTCATCAGCGTGCCGCTGAAGAAGCTGCCCGGCGCGGCGGTGAGGGTGGCGAGGAGGTAGGGAACGGCCGTTAGCCCCACCACCAACAGCGTCATCAACCCTACAATCCCCCACTCCCGCCGCGAAATAGCGGAGAAGGGCGTGCTTGCGACCTGTTCAGCCATCAAAGAACCGGCAAACAATCAACGGTTAACAGTTAACTGTTAACCGTTGATTGTTAATTGTTATTCGTAATACCCGCCCATCGCGCTGTCCGCCGGGGCGTTGATTAGCGTCACGCCGATCAGGCGCACTTTGGCCTGTTCCAGCATCTCTTTGGCCCGTTCGGCGTGGTCGCGGCGGGTGCGGCCGGCGTTCACCACCAGCAGCACGCCATCCACTTTGCCGCCCAAAACGGCCGCGTCTGTCACAGCCACCACCGGCGGCGCGTCGAAGAGGACAAAATCATAGCTCTCGGTCAACGTCTCAATCAGTTGGTCCAGCTTCTTCGAGCCGAGCAGGTCGGCCGGGTTGGGCGGCTTCGGGCCGCTGGCCAGCAGCCAGAGGTTCTCTACGCTGGTGGCTTGCAGCGGGGCCGTCTTTTCGTCGTTGAGGATCATGCTGGTCAGGCCGGTGTCGTTGTTGAGGCCGAAGTAGGTGTGCAAAGACGGCCGTCGTAGATCGCAATCTACCAACACCGTGCGCCGCCCGCCCTGGGCCAGCGTCACCGCCAGGTTGGCCACCGCCGCGCTCTTCTCATTGTCCGCCGCCGGGGTCGTCATCACCAGGCTCCGTAACGGGTTGTCCAGGCTGTAAAAAGAAAGATTTGTCCGCAGCGTCCGGTACGCTTCACTCACCGGCGAGCGCGGGTTTGTCAGGGTGATCAAATTCATAGTCGTCTTCCAATCCGAAATCCACAATTCTCGTCAGATTAAAAAGATAATCCACAGATTACGCAGATTTCGCAGATTAAACCAGAAAAATCTGTGCGAATCTGTGAAATCTGCGGATCAATCTTTACTGGTTGGGTATTGAGCCGATGACCGGCATATCCAGATAACGCTCCACATCTTCCGGGCGGCGCATGATGCCCGATTCGTACCACTCCAGGCCGAAGATGAGCAGCACGCCCAACAACGCGCCAAAGACGAATCCGGCGGCGGTGTTGATGGTCGTTTTGGGCCGGGACAGCCCCGCCTGCGGGTCGTCGAGGAATTCGATGTTGATCCGGTCCTCTTTGCGCAGTTGGTCGTTGTTTTGATTTTGCCATTGGATGAGCAGGTTGCCCCAGGCGCGGGCGATGTCGTTGGCCAGGTTGGGGTCGCTGTTCTCCACCGTCATCTGAATGACAAAGCTGGAATTGTCGGAGGCGACGCGCACGTCGCTGAGCAGCGCCCCGGCCGTCATGTCCAGTTGCAGTTGGTCAATCACCGCCTGCGCCCGGAAGCGGCTGTTGAGCCATTGCTCGTAGCTCCGCAGCAGCTCTTTGGCCGCCTGCGCCTGCCCAAAGTCGGTGCGCGAGGGCAGGACCAGCAATTTGAGGTTGGATTCGTACAGTTCGGTCTGCATTTTGCTGAAGCCGAAGGCGGCTCCGGCCGTCAGCAAGGCCATCAGGATAATCATCCAGCCCCGCTGCCGTAAAATGCGTACATAATCGCTCAGTTCCACAAGTTTACTCCTTTTTGATGGGACACAGATTGGCACAGATGCACACTGATTGTTTCTCGCAAAAATCTGTGCGCATCTGTGCGCATCTGTGTCCCACCTCTATTTCTTCGGAATCTCGCCCAGGATGGGTAGGTCGAGGGCTTCGACTTCTCGCCGGTCGCGGAGGGTGGGATCCAGGTATTCGACGAGTAGGGCCAGCCCAACCCCAGCGGCCAGGGCGATGGCTAAACGCAGCGGCAGGTCTAGCTGGCTGCGGATGCCGGCCGGTATCTGGTTGACGTGAATGGGGTCGAGGGGGATGATAACGGCCGTTTCCCCCCCCAATTGTGGCAAGGCGGCGGCGTTTTGTTCGGTGATGAGGGTAACGGCCGTTGCCATCATCGCCGCCAACGCCTCCCCGTCGCCATAAGTCATGGAAAGCAGCAGCATACTGCGGGCGTTGTCCGCTGCCAGCCCGCCCTGGATGGCGTGGGGCGGCACGGCCAGCCCCTCCTCGGCCAGGGCCGCGCTCACCGCCTCGGCGAATTTGCCGCCGCGCACCCAATCCGTCAGCCCGTTGACGATGTATTCTGAGGAGAGCCAGTTGTAATAGCGCTGCTCGTCGTCGGTGAGTGCGCCTGCGCCGGGCGGCTGGGCCACCAGGAAACGCGCCCCGGCGTTATACACCGGCGGCGGCGACTGGTACGTCGCCAGCCCAATCCCCAACACCACCAGGGCCGGGATGAAGATGAGCAGCCAGCGCCGCCGAAATACCTGCCAATATCGTCTTAGTTCCACAACATCATGTCCCATCAACCCGTCATTCTGAGCGAAGCGAAGAATCCCGACGGAATTGGTCATTCCAGGCATAGGGGATGCTTCGCTGCGCTCAGCATGACCGGGTTGTTGTTTGTAATACGCTCACCCAATCTGTGTCTATCGGCGAAATCTGCGGATCATCTCTTCTGTTTCCGCTCGTCTAACTTTTCCTCAATGAAGGCTTGCAATTTGGTTCGGAAGACGGCCTGATCATATTGCTCGGCGTGTTGGCGGATGGCCCCACTGTCGAGGCAACAGGTATCCAACGACTCAACGGCCGTTACAATCCCCTCCGCCGTCTGTTCAGTAAAAAGCCAGCCGGTCTGCCCATGCTTCACCGTCTCCAACGCGCCGCCAGCGGCGTAGGCGATCACCGGCCGTCCGGCGGCCATCGCCTGAATCGGGGCGATGCCGAAATCCTCTTCGCCGGGGAAGAGGAAGGCGCGGCAGCGGGCGAACAAATCGGGTAAATCGGTGTCTGGCACGTAGCCCAGGAATTCGATGGTCGGCCCGGCCAACGCTTCCAGTCGCTCCCGGTCACGACCACTGCCAGCGATGCGTAACGGCCGTTTTAACCGATTAAACGCCTCAATCAACACATCCAGCCGCCGGTAGGGGACCAATCGCCCGACAAACAAATAATAATCATCCACCACCGCCGACGGCGCAAACCGCGCCACGTCCACCGGCGGGTGAATGATAACCGAATCCCGCCGGTACACCTTGCCGATTCTCCGACGCACTTCATCTGAAATGGCAATGAAATAATCCACCCGGTCGGCCGCCAACCGGTCCCATTGGCGCAGTTGGGCCAGGAATGGGACGAGCAAGCCGCGCGTCAGGCGGCCCAGGTTTTCCTGCTCGGCGTATTGGTGATAACGCCAGACGTAGCGGGTGGGCGTCAGGCAGTAGCAGATGTGCAGCGTCTCCGGCCCGGTGATGACGCCATGACAAAAGCCGCTTTTGTTGCTCAGGATCAGATCGTACCCGCGAAAGTCGAACTGCTCGAAGGCTGTCGGGTAGAGCGGGAAGTAAAGCTGCTGCTTGCGCCGGGAAAAGGGCAGCCGGTTGATGAACGAGGTGCGGATGTCCCACTCGCGCCAGGCCGGGGGCATCTTCTCCGGCGCATAGAGCGAGGTATAAACCGGGGCGGCCGGATAGAGACTGACCATCTCCTCCAGCACATCCTCGGCCCCGCCGATCTGATTCATCCAATCATGGACAAGCGCGACGTTCATGAGGAATGGGGAGTGCGGAATGCGGAGTGCGGAGTGCGGAATGTGAGAGGCTGGCTATCCACTATCAACTCCCAACTATCAACTATAGTCCCAACCGCTCCATGCGGGCGGCCAATTCAGCTTCTACTTCCAGGCTGTGCATGGCGTCGTCTAACTGGCGGTCCAGGCTGCTGGCCTGGATTTCCCAGGCGGCGTCGGCGTGGTCCAGGCGGCGGCGGATGTTTTCGGCCGCCCGCGCCACATCGGCATCGCCGGAACCGGCCAGACTGTCCAGCGAGCGCATCGCTTTGGTTGAGGCTTCTTTGGCCTGGGCCATTTTGAGGAGGAAGGCGAGTTCGTCGCGCTCTTGTTTGGCGATGGCTAAACGGCCGTTTAACTTCACCTCCACATCCTTCAACATCTCCGCCGCCGAAATTTGCCGCTCCAGCGAACTGTCGTAGGTCTGAATAAGCTGCATGGCCGAGGTGAACTGCTTTTGCGTCACCATCGCCTCCGTGCGCTTGCCCGCTTTGAGGAACTGGTCCACCGTCAGGTCCAGACGGGCGGCCTGGTTGGCCAACTCTTCGCGGCGTCGCCGGGTGGTCTGCACCTGGGCGAACATCGGGGCGATGGTGCGCTTGAAGCTCTCCACCTCGCGCTCGGCCTGGCGGATGTATTCGTCGTAGACGGCCATGTCGCTCTTTTGCAGCGCGTTGTCGGCCGCCTCGTGCAGTTTTGCCTTAAACAAGGTTCTTAATTTTTGTAGTAACGATGCCATAGGAGGGGATTATACTCATGAATTGTGAATTGTGGATTGTGAATTGTGAATTGTGAACTGGCAACCGGCCACTGGCGCAAAAAAACGGCCGTTCGGGGGAACGGCCGTTTCTGCAACCCTGGCGTCAGGAGATTGGGGCAGTTTCTTGCCTTGCCAGGGGAGACAGCGAGGGAACGAAGAACAATCAACGGATAACAGTTAACTGTTATCCGTTGATTGTTGATTGTTAACCGCCTTTAATCACAATTTCTTCTTCATCCACCGGATACGCCTTCGCCACAATCGGCGCTTCCTCCGGCATGATGATGGCCAGAGCCAGGTAAAGTAAAATCGGCCAGCCCAGCCACAGCGTCAGCAAGACAAAAGCCAGGCGAATGATCGCCGGGTCCACGTTTACATACTCGGCTATCCCGGTCGCCACGCCAAACAGCATCCGTCCTTCTTGTTTCCGTACCAGTCGCTTATCGTTCATTAGGTCTACTCCTTCATCGTTTGTCGGGCGATTGAATCAACGCCCATCTTCATTCTGAATTCCCGCTCGCCCTTTTGGGTTACCGGGCATGGATTCTGGTTAAATCATTCTGCAATACGTCTCAACCTTGAATTGGTTGCGATGCCTTCGACAACAATCTCCGTCACACCTTATCCTTTCTTTTCCCACCCCGATTTTGCCAGAGCAGCCATAGCCCAATCAAGATGATCAGGATTGGCCAGAACTGGCCCAACAAGCTAAATCCACGAAAGGATCCCCAAAAGACCAGGAATAAAATAGCGCCCACCAGCGCTGGCGGGCCGCCTTCTTGCCATCCCTGACGGCCGTTTCCCTGCAACACATACATCAAGAAAATGCCTAAACCGACAAAGATGGGGTACAACGACCAGATAAAAGACCAACTGCTCCAATCACCGCTATTATTCTGGTAAAAGAGAATCAGCCCTGTGCCGGTGACGATTGTGCCGGGGATGGCCAACGGTGGCGTGCCAAGCAAGGCGCTGAGCAAAAACAGGCCGCCAATACCGACGATCAGCAGCGGCCATTGCCGGCCGATGTCCAGCCAACTCAGCAATCCGGGGAAGAATTGCACCGCAAGAAAAAATAGACCGGCCAGGATCAGAACAATCCCACCTACGATTGAACTTCGTCGCTCCATCGGACACCTCCTCAACAAGAGAGCAGAGATTAGAGATTCAAGAGTGGAGAGCGGGCTGACGACCCCAGCCTCAGCCACTCCTATGAATGCAAAAGATGCTGCCTGCTATACGACGAAAACGGCCGTTTCGATGCAAATTCAAAAAACAGGCAGCCAGACAGCCCCGATAGGTGTCCGCCAGACCGCGGATTTGCCAAACGACCCATTAAAAACCTGCCACGTCTTGAGAGGCCGCATAGTTACAAAAACACCACCCATTTGCCAACCACTTGCCCCCGCCCCAGACAGCCATAACCTGCCTGTTCAGTGCATTTGTGCTACACTCACGCCTATGAAACAATTTATCTGGCTATCGCTGTTTGCTTTGTTGCTGCTGATTTTCTTGCCGACAAAGCAAATTTTTGCGTTAGAGGCCAGCAGGTCAAGCTGGCAAGATATAGAAGGCGATTCTGCGACGCTCATGGCTGAGCGCGTCAATGATTACCGGCAAGAAACCGGGCTGCCCCCATACGCAACCAATCTGGCGTTGCGTCAGGCTGCCCAAAAGATCGCCGATCATATGGCGGCGACAGAGTTCATCAGCCATTTCGACGGCGATGGGGCCAACCCCAGCGCGCGGGCCGAGCGTTTTGGTTATGCCGATCACGTCACGGAGATCATCTATGGCGGGTTTGGCGGAGCCGATGCTGCCTGGCAGTGGTGGATGACCAATGAACTACACCAAAGCCTGATCATCAGCCAGGATTACCACGAATTGGGCGTCGGTATGGCGGTGGGTGTGGATAGCGGCCGGATTTACTGGGCGATGGTGTTTGGAACCGGTCTGCCTCTGGAAGAGGGACCAGAAGCGACGGCGACAGCAACGGGCAACCCGGCTAAGTTGACCACCACCCCGACAACGGCCGTTCCCTCCCCTTCACCCACAGCCAATCAAACCCCGACCGAACCCCCCATCGTGACAATCCGCGATGCAGGCGATGCGGACGACGACAACGACAGCGCTCCAACCCAGATCGCAAAACTTCTCCACGAGCCACAAGATACCGAAGCCTCGCCCAATCAAGAAGCTCCCGCGACGGCTCAATCTCAAGACACCTGGCTGATCATCGCCGCCGCCGTCACAATCCTGCTCGGCATCATCCTATTTTACTTCCCTCGCGCCGGTTGGTTCAGATAATCAATTAACTCCCTATGTATCACCGTATCGTCGTTAAACTCGGGACCAGCGTCCTGACTGGCGGAACCGCCAGCCTCGATTGGCCGCGCATGGTAGACCTGGCCCGTCAATGCGCCGCCCTCCATGCCCAGGGCAAAGATGTGATCATCTGCTCCTCCGGGGCCATCGCCGCCGGCCGCCAACGGCTGAATTTCCCCGATCTGCCGCGCACCCTGGCGAATAAACAACTCTTCGCCGCTGTCGGCCAAAGTTGGTTGATGTGGCATTGGGAGCGTTTCTTCGAGATTTACCACCTCCACGTCGGCCAGATGCTGCTCACCCGCGCCGACACGGAACACCGCCGCCGCTTTCTCAACGCCCGCGATACCCTCCAGGCGCTACTTTCCTATCGTGTTGTGCCAATCATCAACGAAAACGACGCCGTCGCCACCGAGGAAATCCGCGTCGGCGACAACGATAATCTCTCCGCCCTGGTCGCCATTCTGGCCGATGCTGATTTGCTAATCTTGCTCACCGACCAGCCCGGCCTCTTCACTGCCGATCCCCGCCGCCACCCGGACGCCGCGCTTATCCCCGAAGTGCGCACGATTGACGAGACGCTGCGCCAGTTAGCCAGCGACAGCGGCACAACCCTGGGCACGGGCGGCATGGCGACCAAATTACAGGCGGCCGTCGCCGCCCGCCGCGCCGGGACGGATGTGGTGATTGCCGCCGGGGCCGCCCCGGATGTGATTTTGCGCGCCGTGGCCGGCGAACCGGTCGGCACGCGCTTCCCCGCTCTGGAGACGCCGTTGGAGGCGCGGAAACGCTGGATTTTCGCCGGGCCAAAGCCGCCGGGCATCCTGGTGGTGGATGATGGGGCGGCGCGGGCGTTGGGGGAAAACGGCCGTTCCCTCCTCCCCGCCGGCATCATCCAGGTCAAAGGGCGCTTCGAGCGCGGCGATACCATCAGCATCCAGACGGCCGCCGGGCGGGAACAGGC
>CAYONK010000091.1:0-10537 GCA_964405285.1 uncultured Ardenticatenaceae bacterium | reverse complement strand
CGCAAATCGCCCAGAGCGCGGAAATCGCGGCCCAGTTCCCCCAACGAACGCCCTTGCTCAGCGCGATCGCCAATTTCGTGAGCAATGGACAACTGCTCTTCGTGGAACTCAATCGCCCGGTTGGTGAAGCCCATCGCCCGATACGCCAATCCCAAATTGCCAAGACCGGCGCTTTCCAGCGTCAGGGATCTTTCGGCGCGGGCGATGAGGATGGTCTGCTCAAAATACATCACCGCCACGTCCAGCTTGCCAATGTCCAGGTACGCCAGCCCCATGCTGTTGTACGATTGCCCCAACGCGATGCGCTCCAGGCGCGTGATGTCTCCCGCCAGGCGCTCTGAGGGCACGTCATGGTCCACCACTTTGCGGTAAACGTCAATCAGGTCGTTTTCTAGAACTTGCCAGTTGCGGTAGCGCTGATCCGGATTGACCATCAGGCAATTGCGCAAGAACAGCAGTAGTTCGCGCGGGAGGTTGCCGAGTGGCGGTTTGATGCTGCCGGAGAGGTGAATGTCGCGGATTTCGTTCCGGTTTTGGCCATCGGCGGCAAAACGGCCGGTGACCATTTCATACAGGATGCAGCCGAGAGCATAAATGTCGGCGCGCGCGTCCACCGGTCCTCGCTCCCACTGCTCCGGGGCCATGTACAGCGGGGTTCCCACCACGCCTTGCGTCAGTTGGGTGCGGAAAGCGTATTCTCTCGCCGGGGGCAGCCCGACTACGTCTGCCTCCATCCCGGTCAGGGTGCTGGCCAGGCCAAAGTCGGTGACGCGGGCAATTTCGTCGTGGCCGATCAGGACGTTCTCCGGTTTCAGGTCGCGGTGGACCAGGCCCGGTATTTTCTGCGTGGCGTACTTCATGCCTCTGGTGACGTGGAGGGCGAAGGAGAGGGCCTGACGCAGGTTTAACGGCCGTTCCCGCTTCAGCCAGGCGCGCAGAGCAGGGTTGTCCTTCCCTTTCGGCTGCACAATCCACTCCAGCACCAGGTACACCTCCCGCCCATCGCCAATGCGCTCTACCCGGTGCGCCCGCACGATGTTCGGATGGCTGCCTAATTCCACCCACATCGTGCCCTCGCGCAAAAAGAGGTCGCGGGCCAGGCGATGAGACAGGTATTCGGGCTTGAAGGTTTTGAGCGCCACCAACTGGCTCGTCTGCTGATCGCGGCAGAGGTATACCAACCCCATCCCGCCCGACAGGTGGTGGACCACCTCATACCGGCCGGCAATAAGGGGCAGCGGGCGATTGGTAACGGCCGTTCGCTCAATCTGCGCTTGCTGCAATTGTGATGGCGTCACACTACTCATTGAAGCAGATCCTGGATTCTTTCCAACAACTCAAGCTCCCCAATAGTATAACAGGTTGCTGAGCAGTACGCCGAACCCCAATTCAATCCGGGCAGCATACCTTGTTACCCAGAGCCTTTGTACTACTGACGGCGCTTAGCAAGTTTGTTAACATCATTGTTTATCCTTACAATTTGTCTTACAATCGCAGACGGTGCGGTAACAAGCATACAGTCTGGAAGACAAAGGTACCGTTAAATTATGAATGTAGTAGTGATTTTGGTGATAGCGTGCGCAGTTATTTCGCTGCTTGCCTCAATCTTGGTCGTTTCCGCCTGTATCCTCTCCGCCCGCATCAGCCACGCCAGTCAACAGAAAGATTACCCCACTGAATCGCGCAACACCAGCTCCCGCGACATCCCGCAAATCTCTTCCTGACCCCTCACCGCCCTCACAACCAGTGTGACCAACGCCTGCCCGCCACGTCACCGACGGTGATACATCGCCTCTATCGCGTCGCCAGCAGACCACGCTATAATCACCCCCTATGTGGTGGGAAAAGCAACAAGGAATCATCGCCTACGGCCCTGGCCTCATCCTGGGTCTTTTCCTCGGTCGTCTCGGCGGTGAACTGGTCGCCAACCTCTGGCAAAGAGCGCTCACACCGGCGCTGGCAATCGCGCTGACGGTCATCTCTGCTCTGGGCTGCGCCCTGGCCCTGCGCGGCGTCAGACCGGGCCGCGCCTGGCCGCTGCTGCTCCTGGCGGGTTACCTCTTTTACCCTTACCCCTCCTGGCCGACCGCCGCCACCCTGACAACGGCCGTTCTGCTCCTCCTTCTCTGGCAAACCCAACCCATCCGGGCGGGGCGCTGGGGAGAAACGGCCGTTCCCCTCCTCCTCCTCGCCGCCAGCCTGGGCCTCTACCTGTCCACCCTGGCCCCTGGCCTGCTGCCCGCCGACAACGGCGAATTCCAACTCGTCGCCGCCACCCTCGGCGTCGCCCACCCGCCCGGCTTCCCCCTCTACACCCTGCTCGGCCACCTGATGACCCGGCTGCCCCTGGGAGAGACGGCCGCCTACCGCCTCAACCTCTTCGCCGCCCTCAGCAGCGCCGCCACCCTGCTGCTCCTCTTCGCCAGCGCTCGTCAGGTGACGAAGGGCTATGTGGGGGGGATAACGGCCGTTGTCGCCCTGGGCAGCGCCACCACCTTCTGGGCGCAAGCCACCACCGCCAACATCCGCAGCCTGACAGCCCTCTTCGCCGCCCTCGCCCTCACCTGGCTGCTCCGCTTCCGCGCCGCCACCCAATCCGGCGACACCCCCGCCGCCGACCGCGCCCTCGGCTGGTTCGCCCTGGCCCTCGGCCTCGGCCTGAGCCACCATTTCTCCCTCGCCTTCATCGGGCTTGTCTTTTTGATGTTTGCCATCGCCGTAGACCCCGCCTTCCTGCGGACCCCGCGCCGCTGGGGGCGGCCGGTCCTGTCAGGGCTGGCCGGGCTGCTGCTCCCCCTGCTCTATCTCCCCCTCCGCGCCAACTCCGGCGCACCCGGCGCCACCCCAGACCTGGCCACCCTGCCCGGCTTCCTCAACCACGCCCTCGGCCTCGGCTTTCGCGGTGATTTCTTCTACTACCGCGAACCGGCCATCTTCCTGGAACGGCTGCGGGTGATGGGCGACGTGCTGAGCTTCCAATTCTCTCCCTGGCTGCTGGCCGGGGCCGCCTTCGGCCTGCTCCTGCTGCTCTGGCATGATTGGCCGCTCGCCGGGCTGCTCGGCGGGGCGTTCGGCTTCCATCTACTGATCACCGCCACCTACCGCGCCCCGCAAACGGTGGAATATATGCTGCCCGCCTATCCGCTGCTGGCGCTTTGCCTGGGCTACGCCGTCGCCTGGCTGGCGGGCGATGGAGCGCGGAGCGCAGGCTGGCGGGCGTTGGGACAGGTGGCGGCGGTGGGGCTGTTGGCGACGGCCGTTTGGCAAACCATCGCCCACTTCCCCAGCTACGCCGCTCTCAGCCAGACTGAATACGCTCGTGACTACGCGCAAGATTTACTCGACCACGCCCCGCCGGGCAGCGCCATCCTCGCCGACTGGCATTGGGCGACGCCGCTCTGGTATCTGCAAAGCGTGGAGGGGCAGCGGCCAGACCTGAGCATCGAATTTGTCTACCCGCGCAGCGCCGACTATGGGGCCGATTGGGCCGGGCAGATCGCCGCCGCGCTGGCCGACGGCCGCGCCGTCATCGCCACCCATTACGCCGCCGACGCCTACGCCGCCCTGCCCCCGGCCGAGCCGTTGGGCGACGCTTTCTTCTTCAGCCCGGAGCCGCGCCGCGCCCTGCCGCCCGATTACGCCCCGCTGGACCTGACCCTGGGCGACGGCTTGCGCCTGCTCGGCTACCATCTGCCGCAAACGGCCGTTGCCATCGGCCAGGAAGCGATTCTGACGCTCGCCTGGCAGCCCGCCGCCGCTTTGCCCGCGCCGCTCACCCTGTTCGTCCATCTGGTGGGGGGTGATGGGCGGATTTACGCGCAGCAAGACGTGGCCGTCCAGCCCGCGCCGGAAAGCATCCGCCTGACGCAGTTCCGCCTGACGCCCCGGCCGGGGGCGCAGCCGGGGGATTACGCCCTGCTGGTGGGGGCTTACAGCGCGGAACCGTTGTTGGCGGCCGATGGGTCGCCACGCAGCCCCATCGCCACCCTGCCCGTCACGGCGATGGGGCATGCGCCGTACACGGAACGGCCGTCTTCCTGGTTAACGCTCGACCAATCCCGCCGCCTCATCGGCCACGATTGGGACCACAGCCTGCCAGACCGCCCGCGCCTCTACCTGCATTGGCAAACGGCCGACGGCTACGTGAGCGAAGTGGTGGACAACGCGACCGGGCGCGAGTGGCCGCTGGTGTATGGGGCGTGGGGGGTGGCCCGCACTCTGCCGCCCATCCAGCCGGATGGGGCGCAAATCTATCTACCGCTAGGGCAAGGGATTGTCTGGATTGGGCCGGGGCTGGCGGCAGACCTGTTGGAGCCGGGGCAAACGCTTTGGCTGCGGCCGCGCTACGCTGCCAGCGCGCCGGTGCTGTCCGATCTGGTCGCTTCGGTGCGGCTGATCGGCTATGAGGAAGATGGCTTCCATTGGGCGTGGTGGGACCTGAGCGACAGCATTCCGGCGCTGGGGGCGATCCCAACGCTGAAATGGATCGCCGGGTCGCAGGTGACAGACCGCCACGTCGTCACGGTCAGCGAGGAGGCGGGCAGCGGCCAGGCCATCGGCGCGACGCTGCGTTTTTACGACGCCTTTACCGGTCGCTCCCTACCCATTTTGGACGAGCGGCTGACGGATGAGCTGCAATTGCCCTGGGTGGTGTTGGGGGAAACGGCCGTTCGCTGAGACAGCGCCTCCTGTTGGTCCGTAGATTCAGGCAAATTCCACAGTTACACCAAGCGGAATTACACGGAGAGACAGAGATCAAGTTCGCAGTTACCTGAGATTGGGGATTGGAGATTGGTTCAATCTCCAATCCCCAATCCCAGCTCTGCAAGCTGTCTAAGCTTCGTTCCTAGCGTTGCGCAATCGGCAGGTAAACGCGGTGGATTTCCTCGAAGATGAAGAGCGTCACCGGAAGCTCTAAGGGCTGGCCAACCGTGCCCGGCGTGGCGTGAAAGGTGATCGCCCCGTGATAGATACCAAACGGCCGTTCCTCGCTCTCAATCAGCACCATTACCTGGGTAGACGTGCCAGGCCCTAACGCGCCACCAACCGGCATAACGACAGGTGTCAACGCGGCGGCGGGGTCCGTTTGCAGCGTAAAGGTGAAGGGCAGCGTCCCCACGTTAGCCAGGTTTAAGGACCAGGTGGCGCTGAAGGGCTGGTCGGCCGGCGTGATGACCGCCGCAAACGCGCCGGGCCAGAGGGACGCCTGCGGGAACGTGGGGATAACAGCTTTTGGCATGTCGCGCAGCGCTGCTTCGGCCGGGCGGTCTTGCACCGCGTAAAAACGCATCTGCTCACATTCATGATACCAGCCGACCTGGTTAAAGTTCAGGTTAAAGACGAACATCGCTTCCATCCAGGGCCAATGGTCAGCGGCGTATTGGTACGCCCCCACCAGATTAGCCGCCTGCGCCTGCTCGCTTACAATTTGCCAGAGACGGCCGTCCCAAGACCCATCGCTCAGGCAATGGTCGGGGGGGTGAACCAGCCAGCCAAACTCGGTCGCCCACATGGGCTTATGACCATAACCATACTGCTGCATCAGTTCGTGGATCTTCTCCGAACCGCGAAAACAAAAGCCATTGACACAATGCTGCTCCGGGTCGGCGGAAGGCTGGTCGGGCGCAGCGTCGTAAGCGGCGCGAAAGCCGTAAGGGTGGTAACCCAGACCATCGAGGCAGTTCCCGCCCCCGGCGGCGAGGAACTCTTTCAGGAATTCGCGCTCGTCTTGATAACGGCCGTTGTGCCCCGGATGCCCATTCCAATTTCCCGTCACCCGGCCGGTCGGCGCTAACCCCGCCGAGATAACTTTCGCGTTTGGGTCGGCTGTTTTGATCTGGCTGTAGGCGGCGCAAAGCAATTGGGCGTAAGCGGCGGCGTCTGGCGGCGCGGCCCAACCGTAACTGGCGTCTAAATTCGGTTCATTGCCGATCTCATACGCATCCACGTAACCCACCTGAGATTGCGCCAGTTGGAAGATGGCGGCGCTAAAGCCCGGCACGTCAGCCAGATGAGACGCCTGGGCATCCACCCGGAGCAATACGTTTAAGGGCAGGCGGCTTCCTGGCGGATTGAACACTTTGATCCAGTTAAAGCCCATGCCTTCAATGCGGGGGATGTCCCAAATCGCCACGTTAAAGCCATAGCCCAGGGCCAATTCTTCGCCGTTTTCCGGCGCGGCCCCGCGCAGGTGGCCGACCAGCAAAGCCAGTGTCGCCAGAGTAAGGCTGATGATGAAGAGGGGATAAACGGCCGTTGTTCCACCCAACGCCGCGCCCCGTCCTGGTTTAATCCACATACTCTCTCTCCTTATGCCACATACTCGTTTCCTGATTCGTCACTCGCCCGATAATAACCAGCCTGCGCAGCCCGCGCCAACCCAAGCCACCGCGATTTGTTGCTAAAAAGTGCGTCAAACGATACAGTTTTAACAACCACTCACCGGAAAACGGCCTCCACTAACCGGCAGCTTTCCGGTTTGACCACAAAAAGCGCAGCGGACGCCGGGCGTTTCTCGCAGACATCCCCCACGTTCTCCGCGCCCTCTACAATTCAAACAGATGTATTCACACGATTTGCAGGAGGAAAGCGCCATGGCAAGCAGCCATAACTATCTATTCGTCAGCGATTTACACTTGTGTGAAGGGCGCGACCCCAAAACCGGGTGGCTTTCGCCTAACGAAGACTTCTTCCACGGTGAGAATTTCGCTCGTTTTCTCGTCTACCACGCCAACCTCAGTCGCCAACCAGACGCGCCAGATTATTACCGCCGGCCCTGGAAACTGGTGCTAAACGGGGACGTTTTCGACTTCTTGCAGGTGATTTCCTTGCCCAAAGAAGGCGATGAGCTATACGCTGTCAAGAGTGTCCGCACCCACGCCGAATTAAGCGCCAACGAACGCGCCTATGGCCTGGGCACACGCCAGCGAGAAATCATCTGGAAACTTAAGCGCATCTATCGCGGTCACGCCTTATTCTTCCAGGCTTTGGCCTGGTTTTTAGCCCATCCCGACCATGAAATCGTCTGGCTAAAGGGGAACCACGACATTGAAATCTTCTGGCCTGGCGTGCAAACGGCGCTGCGCCGCATTTTGCGCCACGCCTACGCGACCTGGCAAGAGGGCGTCGCCCAATCCGATCCGCATTCGCCTCTGCCCCACTTTGCCGATATGCCCGCCGGCCTGAGCGACGAATATCTTACCCAGGCGATCCGGTTCCCGCCTTCTTACTTATACGAGGCAGGTGTTTTCTACGCGGAGCATGGTTGCCAATATGAATCGGCCAACGCCTTCGAAGATTTTGAGAATCCTATTTTGCCGGAGGATGGCGAGGAACCGCGTGTGGAATTGCCCACCGGTTCGTTGTTTGTGCGTTATTTCTTCAACAAAGTGGAAGAGACCCACCCCTTTGCCGATAATATCAAGCCGATTTCCCGCTATGTGAAATGGATGATCTTCAATGCTCCCTCATCGGTGATTCGCTTTCTGATTGATCTACTGCCGCGCTATCTGATAGCGTCGGGCAAAACGGCAAATAAACAACGGCAAAGTATCACGGCCAAACGCAAGAAAGCGCCCTCCTTAAACGGCAACGTGCCCGGCAGCGATGATTTGAATGACGCCGTGCGGGCCGGCATTCTGCGGGTGCAGCAAGAATCGCAACAACGGATGAAACGGGCGGCGCGCGCGGCCAGCCTGGGAACGTTCGCCAGCGTGTTGCTGGCAGGCGGGGGGCTGGTTCTGCTGCTGTTGGCGACCCGCGCTGAAAGCTGGCCGCTGACGCTGCTCTGGATTGTGGGGGCGCTCGCTTTGCTGTTTATTGCCGCGCTGCTCTCGCGCATTTTGGATGCGGCGTTGGCCAAGCCTTATCTGTTCCGCAGCGCGGGGGAGATCGCCAGACTGATGGAGGAAGAGGGGGAGGGCGCGGCCCCTTTTTACGTGTTTGGTCACGATCACCACGCTTCGGCGCGTCCGGTAACGGCCGTTACCCCCACCGACGCTTCAACCTCCATCTGGTACGTCAACACCGGCTCCTGGACGCCCGTCTTCAGCGAAGAAGACCGGCTGATGCGCGGCGATGATCACCTGACTTTCTTACGTCTGGTACCAGGCAAGCCCGGTTTCGGGCAAACCCCACCGGAGTTGCTAGAATGGCCGGCGCAAACGGCCGTTCCCCAACCCGTGCGCCTCTTCCGCCCCTCAGCAGACCCAACAGCCACAACAGCCGACTTCGCCGACGCGCCAGTCAGCGCAAAATAAGCCAGCAAAAGCCCTCTCAAAACCTGACAGGTTTCCCAAAACCTGTCAGGTCTGTATAGCCACAAAAATCAGCGATAAATTAGCGATACGCGCTTAAACTATCCTGCATAGTAGACCACAGGGAGGCAGACCAATGGTTAAAGAAATCTGGGATAGGCGCTTTCGCAGCCTGCAACAAAGAATCGCTACTTTTCAAGCCAGCCTAAGCAGTGCCCCAACGTTCAGCCGTAAAGCGACGCTTATTACACTGGCGGCAAACCTCCACGCCTTCGCCGAAGAGCAGTTCCGCTACTTCTATCAGGGCTTTAGCGACGGAACGCTGCAAGCCTCACCGGAACATCCTCCAGAACACGTTCTGACCATCATCCTGGAACAGATCAGCTACGACCTGGAAGCCTTTCAATGGGCAGCCCAACAACGGATTGGCGGAGATGCTGACACTCAAGAGGCTTTGGACCTGGGCGACAAACTGACCTGGCAGGCGCTGCAACCCGCTATTGACTTATTCCATTTGCAAGATGTGACAACCCTGGTCTACTTTCAAAAGTTTGCCGAAATTCGGGTGATCCCTTATGCAAAAATCGCTCTGATCGGTCTGCCCATTACCTGCATCCCGATGGGAGAAAGCAGCCACAGACAAATTGTGGCGCGTGATTTCCTGGCTATTCCCCACGAGGTTGGTCATTATGTCTACTGGCATGGGAAAGTCGAAAAAGCAGGTGAAATCCACATGCTCCACGACTACCTCCGGACAGAAATCGGGCCGAAGCTCTGCCGGGGTAGCGAGTGGCTGGAGGAGCTTTTCGCCGACGTTTATGGCTGTCTGATTGCCGGTCCGGCCATCGCTGCCAGCTTTCAGGACCTGCAAATGCGCGTCTCTCACAAGCGCTTCCTCAGCGACGACGGTGAACATCCCACTCCCTTCATCCGCCCGGACATCTATACTAAAGTCCTGAGCGTGCGTTACCCCGAATGGGCCACCCACTTGAACAAACGGTGGCAAGAACAGCGCAACAGCCGCCTGGAGAGTGCAGAAGCAGCGGCTGAACAGCTTATCCACTACGGCCGCGAAGGGAAAGCGCTCCATCCTTACCAGCTAATCACCTCCCTGGATAGCGCCGGTCAGGCGCAGGCCAACGGCAAGGTAGACCGGCCACTAGATGTTGCAGTCAGAGACTTGTTGAGTGAGCTAGACAAGCTGCCCACCAACATTTGGTGGAGTTCTAGCTTCGGCGACGCGCCAGACGAGGGGGATTCTCTCGCCGATGATGAGATCTACAGCAGGCTTAAAACACATATTATGACAACCAGCGATGCGCTGGATGACCCGGATGAGGTCTCCGTCGACTCACCGGATCCCGCCAACTTGCGGACCCGGTGGGCAGAAGCGGCCGGGCGTGCCTTTAGCAGAGAGCGAGCCGAACGCCGGCGTTGGGCCGGGTCGGAAGCGTCAGAGGTGACAGCACCAGAAAACATCTCTAGGATTGCCTGGCTGGGAGTTCTACGAGCAGGTGGCTGGGCGACCAAAGGGCCGGAGAATAACCCAATCGGCGGCCCAGGATAGCCGGCCGATTCAAATTGGCTTTAACTGACCAGGTGTCAGCTTACAGCAAGCCGTCGTTCCGTGTCGTGCATGGCTTTGGGGTGGTGTAAGGCCCTGGCAAGTGCCAGGGCCTCTTTCCATTGGGCATGGGCTTCGGCGATCTGACCAAGACAATGGTGGGCATCGCCCAGGTAAATCAGGGAGTAAATCTCCAGCAAACGATAACGCAATGTCCGGCAAAGCCCTACGCTTTGTTGACCCAACTGAATGGCGCGTTCGTAACGGCCGTTTTCCAAATGAATGCGGCTTAACTGGTAAAGGGCGCTGGCCTGCGATCCCACATCGCCGATTGTTTCGAGCAAGGAGAGGCTTTTTTCAACGGCCGTTTGCGCCTGCCCATACTCTCGGCGCAGACGGTAGATGTGTCCCATCACATCCAAAGCCATCGCCTGTTCCCCTTTCGCTTGCAACCTCTCCGCTAATGCCAGGCTGCGCTGCCCATAAGTTTCGGCCACGTCAGGCGAATTTTGCTCAATCGCCGTCGCCGCCAGCAAATTGAGGGTGCGCATCAGGCCATAAGGCTCATCAACTGCTTCCCACAAGGCAAGCGCCTGTTGGCCCAATCTGACCGCCTCGACATAATTTCCCTGGAAAAAATAGGCCCTGGCCTCCATGTGGCCCACTTCGGCCAGTCCCAGTTCGTCGTTTTTGATCTCATATAAGCGACGGCTGGTCG